>NZ_JAEIMH010000020.1:87770-88156 GCF_016464295.1 Streptomyces sp. N35
CGTACCGATCGCCGTGGTCGAGCCGGCCACGCTGGAGCTGGGGGAGCGGTGCCTCGCCGAGGGGGCACCGGTCACGGACCGGTGCCCCCTTCGCGTACACCCCCATACCACTCCAACTGCTTTTCTCCGTACGGCAGTACCACTTTCGAGTTGCGCTCGTTTATCTCCGCGGGCGCCACCGCACACCACCCTGCACGCTGGATGTCCCGCACACGGAACTCTCCCGTTCGAAGGACATCAGCATGAGCAGCCCACCCCTGGCCGGAGGCGTCACCGGCCCCGACGGCCTGCGGCCGCTGCTTGCCACCGTCCTCGGCGCCCTCGCAGAGGGCGGCGCCGCGCGCGGGGGGCCGCGGGCCCGCCGGGGGGCGGGAGGCCGCGGGCGG
>NZ_JAEIMH010000020.1:88166-88445 GCF_016464295.1 Streptomyces sp. N35
CCCCCCCCCCCCCCCCCCCCCCCCCCGCCGGCGCCCCCCGCCGCGCGCGGCGGTCCGCTGCCCGACGGGGGACCGGAAGCCGTCGAGCAGCGGGTCGGTAAAGCCGTCGACGACGTGCTCCCGGAGCAGGGGCAGGGCGCCGAAGAGGCCTTGAGCACCCTCGTCGCACTCATGGCGGCGGGCGCCGCGGACCCCGCCGACCCGCTGTGCGCCGCGCATCTGCACGCGCCGCCGCTCGCGGTGGCGGCCGCCGCGGGTCTCGCGGCCCGTGCGCTCAAC
>NZ_JAEIMH010000020.1:88455-109983 GCF_016464295.1 Streptomyces sp. N35
GCCGCCCCCCCCCCCCGCCCCGGGCCCCGCCCCCCGCCCCCCCCCCCCCCGGCGCGGGGTGGCGCCCGCCGCGGATCTCGCGGCCAGTGCGCTCAACCCCTCGATGGACTCCTGGGACCAGGCACCGGCCGCCTCGGCCCTGGAAGACCTGGTGACCCGGGCGCTCGCGGCCGAGGTCTACGGGAGCGATGCCACCGAGTCGCACGGGAGCGGCGCCAGCGGGTCGTACGGGAGCGGCACCCCCGGGTCGTACGGGAGCGGCGCCCCCGGGACGCGCGGGAGTGACGCCACCGAGTCGTACGGGAGCGACGCCCCCGCGCCCTGCAGGGCGGAGCCCGACGCCCTGAGCACCACCGGCGGCACCGAGTCCAACCAGCTCGCCCTGCTGCTCGCCCGTGAACTCCTCGGCCCCGTCCAGGTGTTGGCCGGTGCCAACGCCCACCACTCCCTCCACCGCGCCGCCTGGCTGCTCGGCCTGCCCGAACCCGTCACCATCCCCGCCCCCGCCGGGCTCCTCGACCCCGCCGCGCTCGACGAAGCCCTCACCGAACTGCCCGGCCCGAAACTCGTCATCGCCACCGCCGGCACCACCGACGCCGGGCTCATCGACCCCCTGGACGAGATCGCCGACCTGTGCACCGCCCACGGGGCCCGACTGCACATCGACGCGGCGTACGGCGGCGGGCTCCTGTTCAGCCGTACGCACCGGGGAAAGCTCCGGGGCCTCGAGCGCGCCCACACGGTCACGCTCGACCTGCACAAACTGGGCTGGCAGCCCGTGGCCGCCGGCTTCCTGGCCGTACGGGACACCGGCGACCTCGAGCCACTGGGCCACCGCGCCGACTACCTCAACGCCGAGGACGACACCGAAGCGGGCCTGCCCGACCTCCTCGGCCGCTCCCTGCGCACCACCCGCCGCCCCGACATCCTCAAGACGGCCGTCACCTGGCGCGCACTCGGCAGACAGGGCCTCGGCGAGCTGGTCGACCAAGTGTGCGCCCTCGCCCAGGAGTTCGCCGACGCGATCGAGACCCACGACGGCTTCGAGCTGTACGACCGGCCCGCCCTCAGCACCGTCCTGTTCCGCCCTCGCGCGGCCACGGACGACGACCTGGCCTCCGTGCGCAGAGAGCTGCTCACCGAAGGGCGCGCCGTACTCGGCCGCGCCCGCCTCGACGGGCGGCTCTGGCTCAAGGCCACCCTGCTCAATCCGTACACATCAAGCGGCGAACTCGCCGCACTGCTGCACCTGGTGGAACGCCACCTCGTAGAACCTGTGGAAGGACACACGCCCCGATGACCCTGCCGATGAACAGCGGCGCCCCAGCCCCCGAAGAGCCCCAGGACCTGGTGGGCATCGGCATCGGGCCGTCCAATCTGTCGCTCGCCGCCCTGGCGCACCCGCTGACGGAACTGCGCACCGCGTTCTACGAGCAGCGGCCCGGCTTCCACTGGCACCCCGGTCTGCTCATCGAAGGCGCCACGCTCCAAGTGCCCTTCCTCGCCGACCTGGTGACCCTCGCCGACCCCACCAGCCCCTGGAGCTTCCTCAACTACCAGCGTGAGCAGGAACGGCTCTTCCCGTTCTACTTCGCCGAGAAGTTCCACATCCAGCGCTCCGAGTACGACGCGTACTGCCGCTGGGTCAGCGGACAGCTGCCCGGGCTGCACTTCGGCCACCAGGTCGACGCGGTGCGCTGGAACCCCGAACGCGCCCTGTTCGAGGTCGACTTCACCCAGCTCGACGCCGACGGGGAAGCCGAGGCCCTGGGCCGCACGTACACCCGCAATGTCGTCCTCGGCGTGGGCACCGCTCCCTACGTCCCGCAGACGCTGCGGCCGCTCGTCGGGGTGCCGGGCGTGCCGGTGATCCACGCCGCCGACTACCTCGCCGCGCGCGACACCCTCCTGGCGGCCGGGCATGTCTCCCTCCTACCGTCATCGGCTCGGGGCAGTCGGGGGCCGAGATCTTCCTCGACCTGCTCAAGGCCCGGCCCGCCGGCGCCGAGAAGATCCACTGGCTGGCGCGCACCGAGGCGTTCGCGCCCATGGAGTACTCCAAGCTCGGGCTCGAACACTTCACCCCGGACTACACCGGCTACTTCCACGCGCTGCCGGAAGCCGTACGCGACCGCCTCGTGCCCGCCCAGTGGCAGCTGCACAAGGGCATCGACACCGACACCATCGCCGCCATCCACGAGGAGCTCTACCAGCGCACCCTGGGCGGCGGCTGGCCGGACGCGACCCTCACCCCCGGCGTGACCGTCCGCACCGCGGGACGCGTCGGCGCCACCAAGGTCGAGCTGCACCTCGAACACGCCCAGCAGGGCACCCGGTCCCGCCTCACCACCGACGCCGTCGTGCTGGCGACCGGCTACCAGGAGCGGCCGCTCGACCAGATGCTCGCGGGCCTCGACTCGTACATGCGGCGCGACGGTTCCGCACGGCCGCGGATCAGCGAGGACCACCGGCTGCTGCTCGACCCGTCGGTCACCGGGTCGGTGTACGTGCAGAACGCGGAACGGCATACGCACGGGGTGGGCGCCCCGGACCTCGGTCTGATGGCGTGGCGCAGCGCGTCGATCCTCAACACCCTCACCGGCAATCAGCCGTATGTGATGCCGAAGCGGACCGCGTTCACCACCTTCGGTCTGGACCCGGCGGCGCTGGAACGCCGCGAGCCGGAACGCAAGGGGACGCTCGTGCCGCTCAAGGGCTGAGGACGTTCTTTTGCGACGGGGGCCGGTCCCTCTCGTACGACGGGGCCGTTCCTTCGCGCACGACGGGGGCCGGTCCTTCGCGGACCGGCCCCCTCGCTGTCCGTACGGGCCCGTCAGAAGACCGGCACGCCGTCCCGCGTCAGCTTCCAGTCCACGGAGGCGAACGCGGCCGGATCGACCGTGCCCTTCGCCGTCACCCACTGGATGATCGTGTTACGGATCTCCTCCGAGTTCGACCACACCTGCTTGGCGCCCGGAACGTGCGGGAAGTTGCCGCCGCCGCTCGCCCGGTAGTTGTTCACCGCGAGCACGAACTCGGCCGCCGGGTCCAGCGCCTTGCCCTCGAACCGCAGGTTCACGATCCGGGAGCCGGCCGGCTTGGCGATGTCGATCTCGTACGTCACGCCGTACACGGCGTCGTAGTTGTAGTCCGGAATGTTCTCGGCGTTCGTCAGCTTCGCCGGGTCCACGGCGGCGCCGGCCGGGGTCTGCACGTAGTAGCGCGCCGAGTACTCCAGGTACTCCTTGAGCTGTGCACCCGTGATCAGCCGCGCTTCGAGGGTGTTCTCGAACGGGTAGAGGCCGGCCGCGTCACGGATCGTCACCTCGCCCGCCGGGATCGCGGCGGTCCGCGAGAAGCAGGAAGCCTGCGAGATCACCGGCAGCGCGGCGTAACTGCCGCCCGCGAGCGCCGCCTTCACCGTCTCGGCCTGGACATGGCTGATCAGGTCGATGATCGGTACATCCTTGTACGGGCCCTCGGCCGTCGACATCGCGGCGAGCGAGGTGCCGATGACCTGGTTCACGTACGCCACGACCTTCTCGTGCTCGTCCCCGAGCAGCCCTGTGATCGCCGGGTCCTCCTCCACCGCGTTGGAGTTGAGCACCTGGGCCGCGACCTTCTCGACCGTCCAGCGGCCCTTCGACCAGACCAGATCGAAGTCGAACAGCGTCAGTCGCTGGCCCCACTTGAGGGGCTCGGAGAGGACGACCTGCTCACCCGTCTCCTTGTTCGTGACGAAGTACTCCGGGATCTCGGTGTGCGCGTGGCCCACCAGGATCGCGTCGATGCCCGGCACCTGCTCGGCCACCAGACCCGCCGCGTTCTCGATGTACGGCAGCTGGTCACCGTACGAGGACGTGCCCGACGAACCGCTGTGCGCCGAGACGATCACCACGTCCGCGCCCATGGACCGCAGCTTCGGCACCCACTTCGCCGCCTGCTCCTCGAGGCCGGGGAAGGTCATCTTCCCCTGCACGTTCGCCTTGTCCCAGATCGCGATGCCGGGGTTCGTCAGACCGAGAACGGCGACCTTCACATCGCGGGCGCACGGGGTCCGCAGGCGGTGCATGCTGTACGGCGCGAAAGCCGGGCGCTGCGTCTTCGCGTCCAGCGCGTTGGCGCCGAGCAACGGGAAGTCGCACTGCTCCTCGAACTTGCGGAGCACCCCGATTCCGTAATTGAACTCGTGATTGCCGAGCGCCGCCGCGTCGTAGCCGATGCGGTTCATCGCCTGTGCCATCGGATGCACCGGACCACGCGCCGCCGTGATCGGGTCGACCTTGGCGTAGTAGTACGAAAGCTGCGTGCCCTGGATCGTGTCGCCCGCGTCGATGAGCAGCGTGTTGCGCCGGCCCTTCTCCTTGCGCACCTGGTTCACCAGGGTGGAGATCTTCGCCAGGCCCACATCGTTGTGCGCCTTGTCGTCGAACTCCTTGTCCGTGAAGTAGTCCCAGTTGAAGACGTTTCCGTGCAGATCCGTCGTGCCCATCACCGTGAACGAGTACCGCTTGGCGCGCCCCTTGCCGGCGGCGCCCGCAGCGGCCGGTTCGGCGGCGGCGGCCTGAGCCGAGGCGCCCGCGGCCAGCGCGACTCCCGTCGCGGCCGACGTACCGAGGAACGTCCTTCGATCGAGCGGCATTTCGTCTCTCCCTTGTGAGCAGTCCGTGAGCAGTCCTGCTGGTGAGGCAGCCCTGTGCAACGCGCGTAGATTCCGCACCTGTAACGCGCGTAGATTCTGCACCGCGAACCCCACCGGGCAACACCCTCAGCGAGTTGCGATCCGATGTCTCCCCGATGTCGGAACCGGGTGCAACAGTGACGAACACGCCCGCAACCATCGGAGAGGAACCCCATGGACGAGACCCTCGCCTTCACGCCGTACGGCACGCCCGAGTCGCCCCGCGTCGCCGTCAGCGGCGAGGCCCGCCTCGAGGTCGAGCCCGAATTCGCCCGGATCAGCGTCACCGTCCTCGCCCGCGGCACCGACCGGCGCGGCGCCCTCGACGACCTGAGCCGGCGCAACGCCGCCGTGCTCGACCTCATCAAGGGGTACGGGGACGCCGTCGAGAAGCTGGAGACCGGAGCCCTGTCCATCAGCCCCGAACTGGGCCGCCATGGGCGTTCCGAGCGTGTCCGCGCGTATCACGGGCGTGTCCATCTCACCGCCGAGCTCACCGACTTCACGGCGCTCGGCGAACTCACCACCCGTCTCGCCGACCTCGAGCTCACCCGCGTCGACGGGCCCTGGTGGGAGTTGCGCCCCGACTCGCCCGCATACAGCGAGGCGCGCCGTATGGCCGTGCACGAGGCGGTCCAGCGCGCCCGTGCCTATGCCGACGCTCTCGGCACCCGTCTCGACGCCTTGGTCGAACTCGCGGACGTGGGTGCCGAGCCGCCCGGGCTCTACCGTGACGCGATGCCGCAGATGAAGGCCATGGCCTTCGGTGGCGCCTCGGCCGGGGGCGCCGCCGCCCCGCCCCCCCCCCCCCGCCCCCCGCGCCAGACCGGCTCCGCCCCCCCCCCCGCCCCCCTCCCCCCGCCTCCCCCGCAGCTCTGACGCACAGCGGCTCAGGCGCCCCGGGTGCGGTCAACAAATGAAAGGAAGTTCGCACAATCGAGCATTCAACAGGCTTGAGCGGTAAGGGAAATGCTCATCGGAGCACCCCGGCGCACAATTCAACACTTGTCAATAACCTTTCACGTAAAGGTTGTTGAGTAGTCATGCCCAGCCAATTCTCTACCCGCCGGTAAGGCCTAGGCTCGAACCATGCGCCGAGCAAAGATCGTCTGTACCCTGGGGCCCGCCACCGACTCGTACGACCAGATCAAGGCACTGGTCGAAGCCGGAATGGACGTGGCCCGCTTCAACCTCAGCCACGGCACCTACGCCGAGCACGAGGAGCGCTACCAGCGCGTGCGGAAGGCATCCGACGAGACCGGCCGCAGCGTCGGTGTCCTCGCGGACCTTCAAGGCCCGAAGATCCGCCTCGGCCGCTTCAGCGAAGGTCCCGTACTCCTCGAACGCGACGACGAGTTCACCATCACCGTCGAAGAGGGCGTCGAGGGCGACCGCCAGACCTGCGGCACCACCTACGGCGGACTCGCCTCCGACGTGAGCGCCGGCGAGCGCATCCTCGTCGACGACGGCAAGGTGTGTCTCGAGGTCACCGAGGTGGACGGCCCCCGCGTCCGCACCCGCGTCGTCGAAGGCGGCATGGTCTCGGACCACAAGGGGCTCAACCTTCCCGGCGTCGCGGTGTCCGTCCCCGCGCTCTCCGAGAAGGACCAGGAAGACCTCCGCTGGGCGCTGCGCATCGGCGCCGACGTCATCGCCCTGTCCTTCGTGCGCAGCGGCCGCGACATCGAGGACGTGCACCGCATCATGCGCGAGGAGGGCCGTCGCCTCCCCGTCATCGCCAAGGTCGAGAAGCCCCAGGCCGTCGAGAACATCGACGACATCGTCGCCGCCTTCGACGGCATCATGGTCGCCCGCGGCGACCTCGGCGTGGAGATGCCCCTGGAGCAGGTGCCGATCGTCCAGAAGCGCGCCATCAAGCTGGCCAAGCGCAACGCGAAGCCGGTCATCGTCGCCACGCAGATGCTGGACTCGATGATCGACAACTCCCGCCCCACGCGCGCCGAGGCCTCCGACGTGGCGAACGCGGTGATCGACGGCACCGACGCGGTGATGCTCTCCGGCGAGACCAGCGTCGGCAAGTACCCGGTCGAGACCGTGCGCACCATGGGCCGCATCGTGGAGGCCGCAGAGGAGGACATCCTCGCCAAGGGCCTGCCGCCGCTGACCGAGCGCAACAAGCCCCGTACGCAGGGCGGGGCCGTCGCCCGGGCCGCCGCCGAGATGGGCGACTTCCTGGGGGCCAAGTACCTGGTCGCCTTCACGCAGTCCGGAGACACGGTCCGGCGCCTGTCGCGCTACCGCTCCCCGATCCCGCTGCTCGCCTTCACGCCGGACCAGGCCACCCGTTCCCAGCTCAACCTCACATGGGGCGTGGAGACCTTCCTCGGCCCGCACGTCGACTCCACGGACGCGATGGTCGCCCAGGTCGACGAGCTGCTCCTGAAGTACGGGCACTGCCGCAAGGGCGACGTGGTCGTGATCACGGCGGGCTCCCCGCCCGGTGTCGCGGGCTCGACCAACCTGGTCCGCGTCCACCACATCGGCGAGGACGACGCACCGCGCTGAACCCTGTCGCACAGGCCCCACGCGCCGAGGCCTTTCGGTGCGCGGGGCCTTCGCGCGCCGTGACGTGACCACCGTCACAGGTACCGCCTAAGCGTTCGCTCAGTCATCCTGATAGGACGGTGCACACGGCACGCACCGCCGTGCGCGCAGTCCGACCAGAACTGGAGCGAGACCCCCATGGGTGAGAAGAACACCGTCAAGTTCCCGCAGGAAGTCATCGACGAGTACGCGGCACTCGGCGTGGACCTGCCCGCCCTCTTCTCGGCCGGCGACCTCGGCACCCGCATGGGCGTCGAGATCAAGGAGGCCGCGGCCGACCGCGTCGTGGGCACCATGCCGGTCGAGGGCAATACCCAGCCCTACGGACTGCTGCACGGAGGCGCCTCCGCCGTACTCGCCGAGACCCTCGGCTCGGTCGGCGCCATGCTGCACGGCGGCTCCGGCAAGATCGCCGTCGGCGTCGACCTCAACTGCACCCACCACCGCGGGGCGCGCTCCGGTCTCGTCACCGGGGTGGCGACGCCCGTGCACCAGGGGCGTTCGACGGCCACGTACGAGATCGTGATCACCGACGACCAGGACCGCCGGGTGTGCACCGCGCGGCTGACCTGTCTGCTGCGGGACGTGAACCCGGGCGACGAGGCGCGCATGCGCGGCTGACGCGTACCACCAACTCCCCTGAGGGGCACCCCGGTTGATACGGGGTGCCCCTCCTTTCTTTGGTCTGCACGGGCTTTGTTTGCTCTGCGCGGACCTTGTTTGCTCTGCACGCACCTTGCCCCGTACATCCACCCCTCATTAGCTTCAGGGACATGAGGCCCGCCGCCCCACGCCGAGCAATCCTCGCCCTGGCGGCCGTCTGTGCCATCGCGGCGCCCCTGACCGGGTGTTCGGGCGCGGACGACGACCGCTCCGGGCCCGGTCCCTCCCCGCGCACCAGTTCCGATACGGAGATCTGTATCGCGCTCGTCGGCTACTGGTCCAAAGAGGTCTTTCTCGAACGACCCACCTCGGGCCGGGATTTCATGCAGAAAGGCCTCTCCAACGGACAGAACGAGATTCTGCTCGACGCGGTCGACGCGGCCCGGAAAGAGCGCAAACGGACCGATACGGACGCCGCGTTGAAGGTGCTCGACGCATCCGTGGAAAAGGGATGCGTCGAGCGCTACCGGAACGGAAAGCCCACCGAGGGCATCTGGCGCGAACCGAGCGCGACCCCGCCCGGGAGCGGCTCCGCGTCGCCCTCACCCTGAGTAGTCACCGGTCAGGGGACGGGCACATTCCGTTCATGCCGGAAATCAA
Organism: Streptomyces sp. N35; assembly: GCF_016464295.1. Classification (NCBI taxonomy): domain Bacteria; kingdom Bacillati; phylum Actinomycetota; class Actinomycetes; order Kitasatosporales; family Streptomycetaceae; genus Streptomyces; species Streptomyces sp. N35. Next base: position 96,965 of record NZ_JAEIMH010000020.1, read on the forward strand.
ACTCCTCATTTTCCGGAATCCCTTATTCAGGCTGGAGGATTCCCGGCAGGTGTCAGGAGCAAGATCCCCTCAAGCCCCTTAGCGGAACTGCCACTTCTCACTATGTGAACACCAGAAACACGGCCGAGAAGTCCGTTTGGCCCGCACTGTTCCGCCGGGAATTCAAAGCTCATAACAAGAGAGTCACATCTGCCCTTCGCAGGTCCCCAGGCCCGTCACCTGCGCTTAGAGTCACGGCCAGTCACCGCGCCGCCGGGCGCGAACTGAAGAGCACGGCCTTGTACCACCACCAGTACGGCCCGGCGATCAGTACGGCCCTCACGTCGAGGAAGCCGGCGCCAGGGAAAGGACCCATCGTGCGTAACCGTTCCTTGCTCATACTCACTTCGGTGTTGACCACCGGAGCTCTCACCCTCACCGCTTGTGGTTCGCGCGACGAAGGCAACGGCGACAAGGGCGGCGACAAGACCACCGTTGTCATCGGCGTCGACTCGCCGACCTCCGGCGACCTGTCCGCCCTGGGTCTGGGCATCAAGAACTCCGCCGACCTCGCGGCCAAGACCGCGAACAAGGAGGAGTACGTCAAGGGCATCGAGTTCAAGGTCGAGGCCAAGGACGACCAGGCCCAGCCGAACGTCGGCCAGCAGAACGCGGCCGAGTTCATCGGCATGGACGACGTCGTCGGCGTCGTCGGCCCGCTGAACTCCAGCGTCTCGCAGTCGATGCAGAAGCCGTTCAACGACGCCGGCCTCACCCAGGTCTCCCCGGCCAACACCGGTACCGAGCTGACCCAGGGCGACGGCTGGAAGTCCGGCGACAGCAAGCGCCAGTTCAAGACGTTCTTCCGTACCGCCACCACGGACGAGATCCAGGGTGCCTTCGCCGCGAACTACCTGTACAACACGGCGAAGATCAAGAACGTCTACCTGATCGACGACCAGAAGACCTACGGCGCCGGCCTCGCCGCGTCGTTCAAGGACACCTTCACCAAGCTCGGCGGCAAGATCGTGGGCAGCGACCACGTCAACCCCGAGGACCGTGACTTCAACGCGGTCGTCACCCAGGTCAAGAAGACCGGCGCCGACGCTGTCTACTACGGCGGCGAATACCCCGCGGCCGGTCCGCTGAGCCAGCAGCTCAAGGACGCCGGCAACAAGATCCCGCTCATGGGCGGCGACGGCATCTACAGCGCCGACTTCATCAAGCTGAACAAGAAGGCCGAGGGCGACCTCGCGACCTCCGTCGGCAAGCCCGTCGAGCAGCTCGACTCCGCCAAGAAGTTCATCGCGGACTACAAGGCGGCCGGCTACAAGGACGCGTACGAGGCCTACGGCGGCTCCACCTACGACGCCACCTGGGCGATCATCGAGGCCGTCAAGATCGCGGTCGAGGAGAACGACGGCAAGCTCCCCGAGGACGCCCGCGCCAAGGTGCTCGAGGCCATGGCCAAGGTCAAGTTCTCCGGCGTCACCGGTGAGGTCTCGTTCGACGAGTTCGGCGACACGACCAACACCATGATGACCGCCTACCAGGTGGAGAAGGGGGCTTGGGCCCCGAAGTTCAGCGAGGCGGTCAAGCCGCAGTCGTAGTCCCGCTCTCCCCGACTCATTGACCCAGACCGCGCGGGAGCGCTACCAGCGCTCCCGCGCGGTGCCATATCCGAACCACTCCACGGAGGCCTTGCGGTGAACGAACTGCCGCAGCAGCTGGCCAATGGACTCATCCTCGGCGCGATGTACGGTCTCATCGCAGTCGGTTACACGATGGTCTACGGCATTGTCCAGCTCATCAACTTCGCCCATGGCGAGATATTCATGATCGGGGGCTTCGGCGCCCTGACCATCCACCTCTGGTTCCCCGACGCCCCCCTGCTCGCGCTCATCCCGCTGATGATCGTTTTCGCGGTGATCTGCTCGGTCGCAGTCGGCGCCGCCGCCGAACGCTTCGCCTACCGGCCGCTGCGAGGCGCGCCGAGGCTGGCCCCGCTCATCACCGCCATCGGCCTTTCGCTCGTCCTCCAGCAGGCCATCTGGAAGTGGTACCCGGACGCGACGAAGGACCAGCCCTTCCCGCAGTTCGAGGGCGACCCGCTCTCCTTCCTCGGTGCCGACATCAAGGTGAACTCCCTGTTCATCCTGATCGCCGCCCCGATCTGCATGATCGCCCTCGGCTACTTCGTCAACAAGACCCGCGCCGGCCGCGGTATGCAGGCCACCGCGCAGGACCCCGACACCGCCAAGCTGATGGGCGTCAACACCGACCGCATCATCGTGATGGCCTTCGCCATCGGTGCCGCGTTCGCCGCCATCGCGGCCGTCGGCTACGGCCTCCACCAGGGCCAAGTCGGCTACCTCATGGGCCTCATCATGGGGCTCAAGGCCTTCACCGCAGCCGTACTCGGCGGCATCGGCAACATCTACGGCGCCATGCTCGGCGGCATCGTCCTCGGTCTCGCCGAAGCCCTCGCCACCGGCTACATGGCCGACGTCCCCGGCATGGACCTCTTCGGCGGCGGCGCCTGGAAGGACGTCTGGGCCTTCGTGCTCCTGATCGTCGTCCTGCTCGTGCGGCCCCAGGGGCTGCTCGGCGAACGCGTCGCGGACAGGGCGTGAGCACCATGGCAACCATCACCAAGAACTCCGCGGCCGGCACCGACAACACCCCAGGCCCCCTCGTCACCCTGCCCGCCTCCGGCGCCCGGCTCGCGACCCTCGCGGGCTCCGTCATCACCCTCGCCGGCACCTTCATGGCGTGGACCTGGACCTCCGAGTTCCCCGGCGACCTCACCGTCACCGGATACCCGGCCGGACTCCAGATGCTCGTCCTCATCGGTGCCGCACTCACCCTGCTCTTCGCCCTCTCGGGCCAGGGCATCCGAGGCCTCGGCTGGCTCACCCCGGGCGGCGCCAACGCGGCCACCCGGCTCACCGCCCTCGGCACCCTGGGCACCATCGGCTACACCATGGGCGCCATCGCCGCAGAGCTCGGCGGCGTCGTCAACCTCGAACCCGGAGCCTGGGTCACCGGCATCGGCGCACTCATCGCCGCCGTCGCCGCCCTCGCCCTGCCGTTCGACCAGCCCTACCCGGCCGGCGAACCCGACACGGGCGCATGGGCACGCTTCCGGCACAGCCTCACCGCGCCCCCGGCGCCGCGGGCCACCGCCAAGCTGTCCTCCTGGGCCGAAATCCTCATCATCATCGTGGGCTTCGCCCTCGCCCTGGTCGTCTTCACCTACGGCGTCGGCGCCGACACCAAGGAAGCGGAACCCTTCATCGGGTACCTCATCACGGTCGGCTTCTGCTTCACCGCCGCCAACCGCTCCGGCCTCGTCAGCCGCCTCACCGCACTCACCAACAAGCACCGCAACGTCGCACTGACCGCCGCGTTCGCCGCCGCGCTCTGCTTCCCCTTCACCCAGGACAGCGACTACTTCGCCCTCGTCGGGACCAACATCCTGATCTTCGCGACCGTAGCCCTCGGCCTCAACGTCGTCGTCGGCCTCGCCGGCCTCCTCGACCTCGGATACGTGGCCTTCCTCGGCGTCGGCGCCTACACGGCGGCGCTCGTCTCCGGCACCAGCTCCTCCGTGTTCGACGTGCAGTTCCCCTTCTGGGCCGCCGTCCTCGCCGGCGCCGGCGCCTCGCTGATCTTCGGCGTCCTCATCGGCGCCCCCACCCTGCGGCTGCGCGGCGACTACCTCGCCATCGTCACCCTCGGCTTCGGCGAAATCTTCCGCATCACGGTCAACAACCTGAACGGCCAGGCCGGACCCGACCTCACCAACGGCGCCCAGGGCATCACCCAGATCCCCGACGTCCAGATCTTCGGCTGGGACCTCGGGCAGCCCACCACCATCGCGGGCTTCGAACTCGGCAGGAACGCCAACTACTTCCTGCTCATGCTGTTCTTCACCGCCATCGTCGTCATGGTCTTCCGACGCTCCGGTGAGTCCCGCATCGGCCGCGCCTGGGTCGCCATCCGCGAGGACGAGACCGCCGCCACCGCCATGGGCATCAACGGCTTCCGCGTCAAGCTGATCGCCTTCGCCCTCGGCGCCACCCTCGCCGGCCTCGCCGGCGCCGTACAGGCCCACGTCTCGTACTCCGTCACACCGGACTCGTACAAGTTCGCCAGTACCTCGCCGCCCAACTCGGCCTTCCTGCTCGCCGCCGTCATCCTCGGCGGCATGGGAACCGTCAGCGGACCGCTCATCGGCGGCGCACTGCTCTTCCTCATCCCGGCCAAGCTCGGCTTCATGGAGAACTACCAGCTCCTCGCCTTCGGCCTCGCCCTGATCATCCTCATGCGCTTCCGCCCCGAGGGCATCATCGCGGACCGCCGCAAGAAGCTGGAGTTCCACGACACCGGCCAACTCGACGTACCAGAACAACGATTGCCACCTGAAGGCGGCGTCAGTGCCACAAAGGCAGGGGCGTGACCACATGACCAGCAACGGATCCAGCCCCGTCCTCGACGCCAGCGGCGTCACCATGCGCTTCGGCGGCCTCACCGCCGTCCGCAGCGTCGACCTCACCGTCAACAGCGGCGAGATCGTCGGCCTCATCGGCCCCAACGGCGCCGGCAAGACCACCTTCTTCAACTGCCTCACCGGCCTGTACGTCCCCACCGAGGGCAAGGTCAGCTACAAGGGCACCGTCCTGCCGCCCAAGCCCCACCTCGTCACCCAGGCAGGCATCGCCCGTACCTTCCAGAACATCCGGCTCTTCGCCAACATGACCGTTCTGGAGAACGTCCTCGTCGGCCGGCACACCCGAACCAAAGAAGGACTCTTCTCCGCCCTCGTACGAGGCCCCGGCTTCAAGAAGGCCGAGAAGGAATCCAAGGAACGGGCCATGGAACTCCTCGAGTTCACCGGCCTCGCAAAGAAGGCGGACCACCTCTCCCGCAACCTGCCCTACGGCGAGCAGCGCAAGCTCGAGATCGCCCGCGCCCTCGCCAGCGAACCCGGCCTCCTGCTCCTCGACGAGCCCACCGCCGGCATGAACCCGCAGGAAACCCGGGCCGCGGAAGAACTCATCTTCGCCATCCGCGACCAAGGCGTCGCCGTCCTCGTCATCGAGCACGACATGCGGTTCATCTTCAACCTCTGCGACCGCGTCGCCTGTCTCGTCCAAGGCGAAAAGCTCGTCGAGGGCACCCCCGAGGTCGTCCAGCGCGACGAACGCGTCATCGCCGCCTACCTCGGCACCCCCTTCGAGGGCGCCCCCGGCGCCGAAGAACTCGCCGAAGTCGAAGCAGCGGAGGCCGCAGCACCCAGCACCAACTCCCGCACGGAGGACGCCCAGTGACCGCACTGCTCGAGGTCGAGGACCTCAAGGTCGCCTACGGCAAGATCGAAGCCGTCAAGGGCATCTCCTTCAGCGTCGAAGCAGGCCAGGTCGTCACCCTCATCGGCACCAACGGTGCGGGCAAGACCACCACCCTGCGCACCCTGTCCGGACTGCTCAAGCCGCTCTCCGGCAGCATCACCTTCGACGGCAAACCGCTGCGGAAGTACCGCGCCGACCAGATCGTGGCACTGGGCCTCGCCCACTCGCCCGAAGGCCGGCACATCTTTCCCCGTATGACCATCGAGGACAACCTCCGCCTCGGCGCGTACCTCCGCGACGACAAAGAGGACATCCTCAAGGACATCCAGGCCGCCTACGACCTCTTCCCCATCCTCGGGGAACGCCGCAAGCAGGCCGCCGGAACCCTCTCCGGAGGCGAACAGCAGATGCTCGCCATGGGCCGCGCCATGATGTGCCGGCCCAAGCTGCTCATGCTCGACGAGCCCTCCATGGGCCTCTCGCCGATCATGATGCAGAAGATCATGGAGACCATCGTCGAGCTCAAGTCCCGCGGCACGACGATCCTCCTGGTCGAACAGAACGCCCAGGCGGCCCTCTCCCTCGCGGACCAGGGTCACGTCATGGAGGTCGGCAACATCGTCCTGTCCGGCACCGGCCAGGACCTCCTCCACGACGAGTCCGTCCGCAAGGCGTACCTCGGCGAGGACTGACGGTTCTCTGCACGCAGAAAGGGCCCTGCTTCTCGTCCGTACGAGAAACAGGGCCCTTTCCGTGAAAACTACTGACCGCCCTTGGCCGCCTTCTTCTCCTCGGCGTCCTCGATCACGGCCTCCGCCACCTGCTGCATCGAAAGCCGCCGGTCCATCGACGTCTTCTGGATCCACCGGAACGCGGCGGGCTCACTCAGCCCGTACTCGGTCTGCAGGATGGACTTCGCCCGGTCCACCAGCTTCCGCGTCTCCAGCCGCAGCGTGAGGTCCGCGACCTCCTTCTCCAGCGTCTTCAGCTCCGTGTACCGCGACACGGCCATCTCGATCGCCGGCACCACGTCACCCTTGCTGAAGGGCTTCACCAGATACGCCATCGCACCGGCGTCCCGCGCCCGCTCCACCAGATCCCGCTGCGAGAACGCGGTCAGCATCAGCACAGGGGCGATGCTCTCCTCGGTGATCTTCTCCGCGGCGGAGATGCCGTCCAGCTTCGGCATCTTCACATCGAGGATCACAAGATCCGGCTTGTGCTCACGTGCGAGCTCGATGGCCTGCTCGCCGTCCCCGGCCTCACCGACGACGGTGTAGCCCTCTTCCTCGAGCATCTCTTTCAGGTCGAGCCTGATGAGCGCTTCGTCCTCGGCGATGACGACACGGGTCGTCAGCGGGGGCACGTGCGACTGGTCGTCGTCGGCTACGGGCTGGGGCGACTCGGGGGCGGTCACTGGGGGCTCCTCTGGGGCCGGGCCTGGCAGGTGCTGCTGCTTGCAGCCTACCTAGCTGCGTTGGGCTGCGGTGACCCGGTACACTTCCGGCAGCCGATCACGCCGGGTTGGTGGAAGGGTATACACGGAGGTCTCAAACACCTCTGCCCGTGAGGGCTTGCGGGTTCGAATCCCGCACCCGGTACCTGAGGAAGCGGATGTTCACGTTCTCGTGAACATCCGCTTTTTGCTGCACAGCGTTGCGATCAGTCGCACACAGTGACGGAATGAATTTTCATGGCACAGAGGTGCGGCAGAAGGCGCTCACGCTGCTGAGGGGTGGCGCGAAGAACGCGCACGTGGCCCGCGAACTCAATGTTCCACTCGGAACCGTTGGCTACTGGAAGCACATGGATCGAGCGAAGCGTGGCGAGTGTCCGGGAGCGCACTACTCGCCCTGTCCTCGGTGTGACGGGGACCTCCGCGTGTCTGCGTACGCCTACCTGCTCGGCCTCTACCTGGGCGATGGCCACATCGCCCAGAGTCGCGCGATGCGCACACCCAGCCTGTCCATCTCCTGCGACGACATGCACCCCGGGCTCATGGACGAATGCGAGAGGGCCATGCGCGAAGTCTTTCCGTACAACTCGGTCTCGCAAGTGCAGCGCAAGGGATGCCACGAAGTGAAGCTGGCGTCCAAACACGTCCGGTGCCTGTTCCCCCAGCACGGCCCGGGCAAGAAGCACGAGCGAAAGATCGCACTCGAACCCTGGCAGCAGGAGATCGTCGCTGCATACCCCTGGGAGTTCATCCGAGGGCTGATCCACTCCGACGGCTGCCGGATCACCAACTGGACGACCCGGCTCGTCGCCGGGGCGAAGAAGCGGTACGAGTACCCCCGGTACTTCTTCACCAACAAGTCCGATGACATCCGGAAGTTGTGTACGGACGCACTCGACCACGTAGGCGTCGAGTGGACCACGCTGGCGCGCGGGCACGACCCGTTCAACATCTCCATCGCCCGCAAAGCAAGCGTCGCCCTCATGGACCAGCACGTCGGCCCCAAGTACTGACCCCCGACGCACACCCGCGACCGTCTACTTCGGCTCCAAGCGCACAACCACCGCCTTGCTCACCGGCGTATTGCTGGTGTCGGCCGTCGCGTCCAGGGGGATCAGGACGTTGGTCTCCGGGTAGTACGCGGCCGCGCAGCCCTTCGCCGTCGGGTAGTGGACGACGCGGAAGCCGGGGGCGCGGCGCTCCACGCCGTCCTTCCATTCACTGACCAGGTCCACGTAGGAGCCGTCCGTGAGTCCGAGCGACGCGGCGTCGTCGGGGTTGACGAGGACGACGCGGCGGCCGTTCTTGATGCCGCGGTAGCGGTCGTCGAGGCCGTAGATCGTGGTGTTGTACTGGTCGTGCGAGCGCAGGGTCTGCAACAGGAGGCGGCCTGCGGGCAGTTCGGGGTGTTCGACGGGTGCGGCGGTGAAGTTGGCCTTGCCGGTGGCGGTGGGGAAGCGGCGTTCGTCGCGCGGGGCGTGGGGGAGTGTGAAGCCGCCGGGTTGGGCGACGCGTGCGTTGAAGTCCTCGAAGCCGGGGATCACTGCGGCGATACGGTCCCGGATCGTGGTGTAGTCCTTCTCGAACTCCGTCCAGGGTGTACGGGTTGCCGAGCCGAGGACCCGCTGGGCGAGGCGGGCGACGATGGCGGGTTCGGAGAGCAGGTGCGGGCTCGCGGGCTGGAGGCGGCCGCGGGAGGCGTGGACCATGCCCATGGAGTCCTCGACGGTGACGAATTGTTCGCCGCTGCCTTGGAGGTCCTTCTCGGTGCGGCCGAGGGTCGGCAGGATCAGGGCGCGGGCGCCGGTGACGGCGTGGGAGCGGTTGAGTTTCGTCGAGACGTGGACGGTGAGGCGGGCGCGCCGCATCGCCGCTTCCGTGACCTCCGTATCGGGGCTGGCCGCCACGAAGTTGCCGCCCATGGCGAAGAACACTTTGGCTTCGCCGTCGCGGAGTGCGCGGATGGCCCGTACGACGTCGAGGCCGTGGTGGCGCGGGGGTGCGAAGCCGAACTCCTTCTCCAGGGCGTCGAGGAAGGCGGGTGCGGGCCGCTCGAAGATGCCCATGGTGCGGTCGCCCTGGACGTTGGAGTGGCCGCGGACGGGGCAGACGCCGACGCCGGGGCGGCCGATGTTGCCGCGCAGGAGAAGGAAGTTGACGACTTCGCGGATGGTGGGGACGGCGTGCTTGTGCTGGGTGAGGCCCATGGCCCAGCACACGATGGTGCGCTTCGAGGCGAGGATCATGCGCAGTGCTTCGTCGATTTTTTCGCGGGTCAGGCCGGTGGCGGTGAGGGTCTCGTCCCAGTCGGCCTGGCGCGCGGCGGTGGCGAACTCCTCGTATCCATGGGTGTGTTCGCGGATGAACTCCTCGTCGACGGCGCCTTCTGTCTCGAGGATCAGCTTGTTGAGGAGCCGGAAGAGGGCCTGGTCGCCGCCGAGGCGGATCTGCAGGAAGAGGTCGGTGAGGGCGGTGCCCTTGAGCATGCCCTGCGGGGTCTGCGGGTTCTTGAACCGCTCCATCCCGGCCTCGGGCAGCGGATTGACCGTGATGATCTTCGCGCCGCCCGCCTTGGCCTTCTCCAGGGCGGAGAGCATCCGGGGGTGGTTGGTGCCCGGGTTCTGGCCGGCGACGATGATCAGGTCGGCTTTGTAGAGGTCTTCGAGCAGCACGCTGCCCTTGCCGATGCCGATGGTTTCGACGAGGGCCGAACCGGAGGACTCGTGGCACATGTTGGAGCAGTCCGGCAGGTTGTTGGTGCCGAATTCGCGGGCGAAGAGCTGGTAGAGGAATGCCGCTTCGTTGCTGGTGCGGCCCGAGGTGTAGAAGACGGCCTCGTTGGGTGAGGTGAGGGCGTCGAGTTCCTCGGCGACGATGTCGAAGGCCCGCTCCCAGGTGACGGCTTCGTAGCGGTCGGCGCCCTCGGCGAGATACATGGGCTGGGTGAGCCGGCCCTGCTGGCCGAGCCAGTAGCCGCTGCGGCGGGCGAGGTCGCTCACCGGGTGCGCGGCGAAGAAGTCCGGGGTCACGCGGCGCAGCGTCGCCTCTTCGGCGACGGCCTTCGCGCCGTTCTCGCAGAACTCCGCCTTGTGCCGGTGTTCCGGCTCCGGCCAGGCGCAGCCGGGGCAGTCGAAGCCGTCCTTCTGGTTGACGCGAAGGAGGGTGAGCGCGGTGCGCTTGACGCCCATCTGCTGCTGCGCCATCCGCAGCGTATGGCCGATGGCGGGCAGCCCGGCGGCCGCGTGCTGCGGCGGCGCCACCTCGGGTGCGTCCTGGACGGGATCGCCGGCGGGGGGCTTGCCTGCCATGGCCGTTCTCCTTCGAGCGGTCTCTGTCGTACGTTCCGATCCTGCCACGCAGGAGTGACGGGGCTCACCCTCGGGGCGGGTGCGGTGCGGCCGGGTCTGACTGTCAGTGGGGCGTGGGAGGATCGGGGACGTGGCAGAGAAGACACCGAAATCGCAGCAGACACAGTCCCGACCGCGCCTGATGCTCATGGACGGGCACTCGCTCGCCTACCGGGCGTTCTTCGCGCTGCCCGCGGAGAACTTCACGACGGCGACGGGTCAGCCCACCAACGCGATCTACGGGTTCGCGTCGATGCTGGCGAACACCCTGCGTGACGAGGAGCCCACGCACTTCGCGGTGGCCTTCGACGTCTCGCGCAAGACGTGGCGGTCGACGGAGTTCCCCGAGTACAAGGCGAACAGGTCGAAGACCCCGGATGAGTTCAAGGGGCAGGTCGAGCTGATCGGCGAGGTCCTGGACGCGATGGACGTGGACCGGTTCGCGGTGGACGGCTTCGAGGCCGACGACGTCATCGCCACGCTCACCACCCAGGCCGAGGCCGCGGGCTTCGAGGTTCTGATCGTCACCGGCGACCGCGACTCGTTCCAGCTGGTGAGTGAGAACGTGACGGTGCTCTACCCGACCAAGGGTGTCTCGGAGCTCACCCGCTTCACGCCGGAGAAGGTCCAGGAGAAGTACGGGCTCACGCCGTCCCAGTACCCGGACTTCGCGGCGCTGCGCGGTGACCCGTCGGACAACCTGCCGGGCATCCCCGGCGTCGGCGAGAAGACCGCCGCGAAGTGGATCAATCAGTTCGGTTCCTTCGCCGAGCTCGTCGAGCGGGCCGAAGAGGTGAAGGGCAAGGCGGGCGCGAATCTGCGCGAGCACCTCGAAGCGGTGAAGACCAACCGCAGGCTGACCGAGATGGTCCGTGATGTCGAACTGCCCAAGTCCGCCACGGAGTTGGAGCGCCGGGCGTACGACCGCAAGGCGCTCGCGATGATCCTCGACACGCTCGAGATCCGTAACCCCTCGCTGCGTGAGCGGCTGCTCGCCGTGGACCCGGGCTCCGAGGAGGCCGAGGAGACGCCGGTGGCGCCCGGTGTCGAGGTCGACGGTCAGGTCCTGTCCACGGGCGAGCTGAAGCCCTGGCTCGACGAGCACGGCGCGCAGGTCCTGGGTCTGGCGAGCGTGGACGCGTGGGCGCTCGGCACGGGTTCGGTGGCCGAGGTCGCGCTCGCGTCCGGCGACGGGGCAGCGGCCTGGTTCGATCCGTCCGAGCTGGACGAGGCCGACGAGAAGGCCTTCGCCGCATGGCTCGCGGACGCGGACAGGCCGAAGGTCCTGCACAACGCGAAGAACGTGCTCCGTGTGTTCGCGGAGCACGGCTGGGCGGTGGAGGGCATCGCGATGGACAGCGCGCTCGCCGCGTACCTCGTGAAGCCCGGCCGCCGCTCCTTCGCACTCGACGCGCTCTCCCTCGAATACCTGGGCCGTGAGCTCGCTCCCGCCTCGGCGGCCGAGGGCCAGCTGGCGTTCGGCGCGGACGACAGCGCCGAGGCCGACGCCCTGATGCACCAGGCGCGCACCATCCTCGACCTGGGCACGACGTTCACCGAGAAGCTCAAGGAGGTCGGCGCGGCCGAGCTCCTCACCGACGTCGAGCTGCCGACGTCACTGCTCCTGGCCCGGATGGAGCGGTCCGGTATCGCCGCCGACCGGCCTCATCTCGAGGCGATGGAGCAGCAGTTCGCGGGCGCCGTGCAGCAGGCGGTCAAGGAAGCGCACGAGGCCGCGGGCCACGAGTTCAACCTGGGCTCGCCCAAGCAGCTCCAGGAAGTCCTCTTCGCCGAGCTCGGTCTGCCCAAGACGAAGAAGACCAAGACCGGCTATACGACGGACGCCGACGCGCTCGCCTGGCTCGCCGCCCAGACCGACAACGAACTGCCGGTCATCATGCTCCGCCACCGCGAGCAGGCGAAGCTGCGGGTCACGGTCGAGGGTCTGATCAAGACGATCGCCGCCGACGGCCGGATCCACACCACCTTCAGCCAGACCGTCGCCGCGACCGGCCGGCTCTCGTCCACCGAGCCGAACCTGCAGAACGTGCCGGTGCGCACCGACGAGGGCCGCGCCATCCGCCGCGGCTTCGTCGTCGGCGAGGGCTATGAGTCGCTGATGACGGCGGACTACAGCCAGATCGAGCTGCGCGTCATGGCCCACCTCTCCGAGGACGAGGGCCTGCTCGAGGCCTTCACCTCGGGCGAGGACCTGCACACCACGGTCGCCTCGCAGGTCTTCTCCGTGGAGAAGTCCGCGGTCGACGCCGAGATGCGCCGCAAGATCAAGGCCATGTCGTACGGCCTGGCGTACGGCCTGTCCGCGTTCGGACTCTCGCAGCAGCTGAACATCGACGCGGGCGAGGCCCGGGCCCTGATGGACACCTACTTCGAGCGCTTCGGTGGCGTACGGGACTATCTGCGCCGCGCTGTCGACGAGGCCCGCGCGACGGGCTACACGGCCACGATGCTCGGCCGCCGCCGCTACCTCCCGGACCTCAACAGCGACAACCGCCAGCGCCGCGAGGCGGCGGAGCGGATGGCGCTGAACGCGCCGATCCAGGGCACGGCGGCGGACATCGTCAAGATCGCGATGCTCAATGTCGACAAGGCCCTCCAGGCCGAACAGCTCACATCCCGCCTCCTCCTCCAGGTCCACGACGAAGTCGTCCTGGAGATCGCCCCCGGCGAGCGCGAACAGGTCGAGAGCCTGGTCCGCCGCGAGATGTCCTCGGCGGTGAGCCTGCGGGCGCCGCTGGATGTGTCGGTGGGCGTGGGAGCAGACTGGGAGTCGGCGGCGCACTGAGCGCACGTGACGCCTGCCGGGGCGGGGCTCCCCCGGGGCGGGCCCCGCCCGCGGGGGGTTTTCTGGCCCCGGGCCGG
>NZ_JAEIMH010000200.1:0-1236 GCF_016464295.1 Streptomyces sp. N35
GGTGGGGGGACCGAGTGCCCCACGCCCCCCCCCGAGCGCGCGACCCCCCCCCCCGACGCCGCCACCAAGGCGCACGACGCCGTCAAGGAAGCCTCGGAGGTGGAGCAGGCCGCCCGCACCGCGGAGACCGCCCACCTCGCCGAAGAGGTCGAACTCTGCGTCGCCGAGGCACGGTTGAGGGCGAAGGCGGAGAAGGACGCCGCCGTCGCCGCCGACCGCGAGCGCACCGAGGCCGACCGGACCTCCTCGGCGATCAAGGACCTGATCGCCGCCGCCGAGTCGGCCATGGCGTGCGGCGGCACCGCCAAGGGCGTGGCCGGCGGGCGCGTCGCCGCCGCCGAACTCCTCACCGTGACCGGCAGCTGGACCCGTGAGGCCGCCGAGTTCGCCCTCGCCGGCAATGACGAGGACGTCCTCAACTGGCTCGACGCCGACCGCGTCCTCGCGCAGAAGGCCGACGACCGGGAGACCGTTCTCGGCGTGGCGCGGATGTCCACGGCGGCCATCGCCGAGGCGGCCCACACCGCACTCGCGAGCACCGACGACGAGGCGCCGACCCGGTTCCTGTCGAGCGGCTTCGTCACGGCGGGCGCCGAGACGTACCGGGTCAGGATCTTCCGGGTCCTGAACGAGAACCCGGGCCCCGCCGTCAAGGCCAAGGCACAGGCCGCCCTCGACGCGGGCACGGCCGTCGCCATGCACCGCTTCCTCTCCCTGGAACTCGCCGACGCGGTCAAGGAGGACGACAACGTCGAGATCCTGCGGCTGCTCAACACGGGCGGTCTGTACACGAAGGCGGCGGCACAGATCGCCCTCGAGGGCTCCGCGAAGATGCGCCGCAGCTTCGTCAGCTCCGGGCAGTTCGACGCCGCCCGCCTCGACCACGACCACGCCACGCATGTGTCGGCGGTCCGTGCCGCCGTCGCGCACGCGTCGAAGGTCGCCCTGAAGGCGCTCGAGGATGCCTCGTACGCGCAGAAGGCAGCGGCCGAGGCGCGCAACGCGGCGCAGGAGGCGACCGACTGGGCGACCAAGGCGGGCGAGTACGCCAAGGACGCCGACCTCGCGAAGGACGAGGCGCGCAGGAACGCGGACGCCGCCGACGCCTCCGCCACCAAGGCCGCGCAGTCCGCCGCGACGGCCAAGAACGCGGCGCGGACGGCACGGGCCGCGGCCGCCACCGCCAACTACGCGATGAGCCGCGCCCTCGACTCCGCCAGGGAGGCCGTGTCCTTC
>NZ_JAEIMH010000201.1:0-1193 GCF_016464295.1 Streptomyces sp. N35
TCTATCAGATCCTTTCGGGCCTGATTCCCGGTCAACTCGGGTTGTCTTTGCGGCTGTTGGGCCGTTCCGACGAGGTGAGACTTTAGCGGAATCTTCGCTCCCGAGCTAATCGGGGGCTATTCCTCATTTCGTAAGAGCGCACGAAAGCGAGACCGCGTTCGAGCGCGGAATGCTTGTAGTGGGTCTTGCGGAATGGCTGCCCGGGGACCGACTTTCGTCGGCTCTCACGTCGGGCAGCTCGGAGAACATTACGGATCTACGAGGGCCGTGTCAACCCGCGGCCAGCTCGCGGCTGCGGTCGCGGGCTGCCTCCAGGGCGGAGAGCAGCGCGGCGCGTACGCCGTGGTTCTCCAGCTCCCGGATCGCGTTGATGGTGGTACCCGCGGGGGACGTCACGTTCTCGCGGAGCTTCACCGGGTGCTCACCGCTGTCGCGGAGCATCACGGCGGCGCCGATGGCGGCCTGGACGATCAGGTCGTGGGCCTTGTCGCGGGGCAGGCCGAGCAGGATGCCGGCGTCCGTCATGGCTTCGACCAGGTAGAAGAAGTACGCCGGGCCCGAGCCGGAGAGTGCGGTGCAGGCGTCCTGCTGGGATTCCGGGACGTGGAGGGTCTTGCCGACCGCGCCGAAGATTTCCTCGGCGTGGGTGAGGGCGGCGGGGGTGGCGTGGCTGCCGGCCGAGATGACGGACATGCCCTCGTCCACGAGCACGGGGGTGTTGGGCATGACGCGGATGACCGGGGTGCCGTCGGCGAGGCGGTCCTCGATGAAGGTCGTGGTGATGCCCGCCGCCGCGCTGATGATCAGGCGGTCCGTGGTGACGTGGGGGGCGAGCTCGTCGAGGAGCTTGCCCATGTCCTGGGGCTTGCAGGCCAGGATCAGGGTGTCGGCGCGCTTGGCGGCGTCGGGGTTGGTGACTGTTTCGACTCCGTAGCGCTCGCGGAGTTCTGCCGCGCGTTCCGGGCGGCGCGTCGTGACCAGGAGGTTCTCGGGGGCCCAGCCTGCCCTGAGCATGCCGCTGAGGAGGGCCTCGCCGATCTTGCCGGTGCCGAGGACGGCGACTTTCTGGGTCATGCGGGGCCTCCTGGATGCGGTGATTCGTGGGGTCATCCTCGCATCGGGGTGGGGGGCGCCTGCGGCGGGCTTTTCTCCCCGCCCCGCCCCTTCCCGAAACCGGGGCTTCGCCCCGGACC
>NZ_JAEIMH010000202.1:0-1172 GCF_016464295.1 Streptomyces sp. N35
CCGGCGCGCAGCGTGTCCAGGTCGGCCTTCACATCGTTGATCGGGATCGCGAAGCCGAGGCCCACGCTGCCGGACGAGGAACCGGAGCCGGAGTTCGAGGCCGGGGAGTACATCGCCGAGTTGATGCCGATGATCTCGCCGTTCATGTCGATCAGGGCGCCACCGGAGTTGCCGGGGTTGAGCGAGGCGTCGGTCTGCAGCGCCTTGTACGTGGTCGTGGACGAGCCGGTGTCGCCGTTGAACTGCTCCCCGCCGAACTCGAAGGGCCACTGGCCGCCGCCCTGCTGCCCGGGGGCCTGCTGCTCCTCGGTGGAGACGGTGACGTCACGGTCGAGCGCGGAGATGATGCCGCTGGTCACGGTGCCGGTCAGACCCTCGGGCGAGCCGATCGCGACGACCTCGTCGCCGACGCCCACCTTGTCCGAGTCGCCGAGCGTGGCGGCCTTGAGGCCCGAGGCGTTCTCGAGCTTGATGAGCGCGAGGTCCTTCTTGCTGTCGGTGCCGACGACCTTGGCCGTGTACTTCTTGCCGTCGTTCGTCTGCACCTGGACCTCGCTCGCTCCGGCGATCACATGGTTGTTGGTGATGATCTCGCCGTCGGAGGTGATGAGCACGCCCGAGCCCGTGGACGTACCGCTGCCGGTGCTCGCCTTGATCTCGACGATGGAGTCGCTGACCGCGTTGGCCACACCGGAGACGGTGCCCTTGCTCCCGGCGGAGGCGTTGGTGCCGTTGATGCCGGTGGGGGTGGCGCCGTTCGTACCGAAGAGCTCCTGGGCGGCGTACGCCGTGCCGCCGCCGACGGCCGCGGCGACCAGGGCGACGGCGGCCAGCACCGCTATCGGGCCGCGGGCGCGCTTCTTGTGGGCGGGCGCCGGGTGCGCGGCGGGCTCGTGGCCGAAGGCCGCCCAGCCGTTGCCGCCGTCACCGGCGCCGCCGCCGGCCGGCTCCGTGGCGGGCCACACGGTGGTGCCGGGGGCGACGTTGACCGGTGCCGCGGGGGCGTGCGGCGGGGGCGGCGGGTACGAGCCGTACGCCGGGGGCGTCGTGCCGTACGCCGTGTCGTAGGAGGGCTGCTGCTCGGGGTGGTTGCCGCTCTGGCGGTAGCTCTCGGTCATGTCTCAGAGCTTTGCCGCGGATCATGAGAGGTTCCTGAGGGGGCGCTGAGAAGC
>NZ_JAEIMH010000203.1:0-1066 GCF_016464295.1 Streptomyces sp. N35
GTCCGGGTGTGTGGGCGGTGCGGCGTCGGGTGGGGTCGGATTGCCGGTAGCGTGCAGTGTCCAATGGCGTCGCATCAGGGGGCGCCGGAGTCTGGAGGCACCACCGCATGCTGATCGCTCAGCGCCCTTCGCTGACCGAAGAGGTCGTCGACGAGTTCCGTTCCCGGTTCGTGATCGAGCCCCTCGAGCCGGGCTTCGGCTACACCCTCGGCAACTCCCTGCGCCGCACGCTGCTGTCCTCGATCCCGGGCGCCGCGGTCACCAGCGTGCGCATCGAGGGGGTGCTGCACGAGTTCACCACCGTGCCGGGCGTCAAAGACGACGTCACCGACCTGATCTTGAACATCAAGCAGCTCGACCTCTCCTCCGAGCATGACGAGCCGGTCGTGCTGTATCTGCGCAAGCAGGGCCCCGGCGTCGTCACCGCCGCGGACATCGCCCCGCCCGCCGGCGTCGAGGTCCACAACCTCGACCTGGTCCTCGCCACCCTCAACGGCAAGGGCAAGCTCGAGATGGAACTGACCGTCGAACGCGGCCGCGGCTACGTCTCCGCCGTGCAGAACAAGCAGGTCGGCCAGGAGATCGGCCGGATCCCCGTCGACTCCATCTACAGCCCCGTCCTCAAGGTCACCTACAAGGTCGAAGCGACCCGAGTCGAACAGCGCACCGACTTCGACAAGCTCATCGTCGACATCGAAACCAAGCAGGCCCTGCGCCCGCGCGACGCCATGGCCTCGGCCGGCAAAACCCTCGTCGAACTGTTCGGCCTCGCCCGCGAGCTCAACATCGACGCCGAGGGCATCGACATGGGCCCCTCCCCCGTCGACACCGCCCTCGCCGCCGACCTCGCCCTGGCCATCGAGGAACTCGACCTCAGCGTCCGCTCCTACAACTGCCTCAAGCGCGAAGGCATCCACACCGTCGGCGAGCTCGTCGCCCGCTCCGAAGCCGACCTCCTCGACGTCCGTAACTTCGGCGCGAAGTCCATCGACGAAGTCAAGGCCAAGCTCGCCGGCATGGGCATGGGCCTCAAGGACAGCCCGCCCGGATTCGACCCCACCACCGC
>NZ_JAEIMH010000204.1:0-1057 GCF_016464295.1 Streptomyces sp. N35
GGCCCCGGTGGTGGTGGAACCGGATGCGGAGCAGGTAGCGCAGGCGCTGCGGGTGACGGGACCTGTCGCGTTCAAGACCCAGATGGCCATCTCCGGATCCGAGGAGGCCGCCACCCGCGTTATGGCCTCCCAGCTGCAAGGCGCAGCAAGCCGCCTGGTGCTGGCCGGGGAACGCGAGACGACCATGGCCACCTTCCGTGCACGCGGTGAAATGGCCGGCTGGCGGCGCGTGTCGGGCGGCGGCCCTACGTGTGCGTTCTGCTCGATGCTGATCGGCCGCGGCGCCGTCTACTCCAAGACGACGTCCTCTTTCCGCTCCCATGACCGGTGTTCGTGCAGCGCCGAGCCGCTGTACCGGCGCGAGCCGGAGCCGCCCGAAGTGAGGCGCCTGCAAGAGCAGTGGCTCACGGTGACCGCCGGCACCTCGGGCGCGGGCTCGCTGGCTGCCTGGCGGGCCTTCCACCAAGCGCAGAGCGCTTCCTGATTTTCCCCACGGTCCTCGTGGGGTGCCGCCGCGACGGCGGACATGTCCAGTGAGAGGGGTTGGCCGCGATGGCCGACGACAACAGCACGCCGCCCGCGACGGGCGAGAAGACCGACACCCCGCCCAACCCGGCGCCCAGTGAGCCCACCGGGCTTGGCGAGGCGGGCAAGAAGGCGCTCGACCAGGAGCGCCAGGCACGGCGCGAGGCCGAAGCGAAGCTGAAGGAACTGGCGCCGCTGGCCGCGAAGGCGCGGCAGCTGGAGGACGAGCAGAAGTCCGAGGCCGAGAAGCTCGCCGAGAAGATCACTGCGGCCGAGCAGCGTGCCCAGGCGGCCGAGGAACAGATGCTGCGCCTGCAGGTCGCCGCCACCAAGGGACTCACCCCGGCGCAGGCCAGGCGCCTGGTCGGCACCAGCCGCGAGGAGCTGGAAGCGGACGCGGACGAGCTGCTCGCCTCCTTCACCTCCTCCGCACCGCCGACGCGGCCGCGTACCCCGGTGGAGCAGCTGCGCCCCGGCGCGCTGCCGTCCGGGGCTGAGCCCTCGCTCGGCGATCAGATCGCGGCGGCCGAGA
>NZ_JAEIMH010000205.1:0-1055 GCF_016464295.1 Streptomyces sp. N35
ACGAGCTCGTGCATGGTTGGCCGTGGCGCATCGAGTGCCGCGAGCTGGCCATCGTGTTCACGTTCGCGTACTGCGAGCCATCGTGGCGGTCTGCTGGTGAGAGAGCAGTCCGGCGACGGCTTGGATGATGTCGCTCATGTGCTCACGGCGGCCATGGTGGCGGGCGAGGGCCCGCCAGTTCTTGAGGTGGCCGATGCCGTGCTCGACGCGGATACGCCGTGAGGAGTGGGCCTTGCGCTGGCGTTCGTGCATCGCCTCGTACCAATCGGGCGGGTTCTTCTTGAACTTGCGGTGCGGCGGTGTCACCACACGCCCGCCCGTCTGGGCGCCGAGCCCCTGATAGCCGGCGTCGGCCAGGATCTCCACGACAGGACCATCGGTGAGTAGCTTGACCAGGCCCAACTTTCGGGCGTGGGTGATGTCCGCGCAGCTCGCCGGCTCAGCCCGACTGCAGAACAGCAGCCTCCCGGCAGCGTCCGTGACGACCATGGACTTCACGGCGTTCTGCTTGTTCTTGCCGGAGATGAACTTCTCGCGGTCCTTGCGTCCGGCGGCTGGGCGGCGGACCCGGATCTCGGTGCCGTCGATGATGCCGGTCTGCCCGCTCGCACCGAGATGATCGATGACGTCGGCGAGGGTGCACAGCCGAAGGCCGGGCGCGATGGTGCAGCCACGCTCAGCAAGTAGAGGCCGTACTTCACCGATTGCGCGCGTGATGGTTGAGCGGTCGACGCCGAACCAGCAGGCCAGCACGTCGTGGGTGGCACCGTGCCGGAGGTGGACGAGGGTGGCCAACAGCCGGTCGACGAAGACCAGTTTGTGCTTCGCCCCGGCACCGACAGCTCGGCGACGGGGCCGCGCGACGAGGACCGCTTGGTGCCGCTCGTGCCACAACGGGCCGATTTCAGCGACGAGTTCAGCGATCACGCCGGGACCCAGCCCCGTGATCCGCTGGCTTCGGATGATCGCTGCACGTGCCCGGTTCCTCACCACACAGACCATGATCAACGGTCAAGGCCCGACGCGCCACGGCCAACCATGCACGAGGTCGTTAG
>NZ_JAEIMH010000206.1:0-1042 GCF_016464295.1 Streptomyces sp. N35
TCCCAAGGGCCTTGGCGATCGGGTTGGGGATCATGTTCTTGGCGAAGCTGATCAGCTTGGACTTGAGCCAGCTGCCCATGCCGCTGATGCCGTTCCACAGGCCGCGGATGACGTCCTTGCCCTTGTCGTACAGCAGACGGCCCATGTTGCCGACGGCGCGGCCGATCCGGCCGGGCAGCCCGCCCAGCCAGCGCACCATGCTGGTCATGCGGTCAACGGCGGCAGTGCGGGCGCGGCCGAACCATTCGCCGATCCGGGCCGGGAGCGTCCCGAACCAGGCGAAGATGCGCCGCGACTGGTCGATCCCAGATTGGAAGAACCCGACGATGGCCGCCCAGGCGGTACTGATCTTGTCGGTGACCCAGTCCCAGGCTGCGCCGGTCCACTGCTTGACGGTCTCCCAGTTCGCAATGATCAGCGCGACCAGGCCTACGACGGCAGCGATCACCAGGCCGATGGGGCCCATGGCGATCAACCAGGAGGCGGCCACCCGGCCTGCCGCGAGCAGGGCGCGGCCGGCCATCATCATCCAGGCCCCGGCCACCCGCAGTGCGGCACCGACATGGGTGGCGGCGCCCGTGACTGCGGCGGCGCCGGTGGTGACCCAGGAGGTGACTGCAGCGGTGGCAGAGGTGATCGCGGTGACGGCCATCAGCGATAGTGCGGGAACGAGCACGCCAGTGAGAACTACTGCCAAGCCCTTGACCAGTCCGGGGTTGTCCCGCATCCACGAACCGACCCCGTCGAGTGCGGGGATGACTTTGGAGCCGAGGAAGTCGACCAGGCCTTGCTGCAGGCCGCGGGTGAACGCGGTCAGGCGCGCCCCGGCGTTGTCACGCAGCGAGTCGCCCAGCTGGTCGGAGGCGCCCGCTACCTGTCCGAGCTCGGCGACCGCCTCGGAGGGGTCCAGGGCGTAGAGGGCCCGGGCCATGTCCTCGGACTTGGTGGCGAACAGTTCGGTGGCGGCGGCGTTGCGCTTGACGGGGTCTTCGATGCTGCGCAGTTTGTCGAAAACGGTGTCGAGTGCCTTGGCCGCGGCAGG
>NZ_JAEIMH010000207.1:0-863 GCF_016464295.1 Streptomyces sp. N35
GGGGGGGGGGGGGGGGGGGGGGGGGGGGGGGGGGGGGGGGGGGCGGGGGTGCGTTGCCTGTCCGTGCCCTGGCGGGGGCTCCGCCCCCTGCACCCCCGATGCGCGGACGAGGCCGGCAGCCGCGTACTGGCGGAAGGCACTGCCTTCGAGCGGGGGACGCCCGACTGGCCGTCAGTCGCGTGCGCGCGGAGGATGCCGCCATCGAGGGCGGGACACCTCACCGGCCGCAGCGGCGTTCTGGCGGAAGACGCCGTAATCGAGCGGGGGACGCCCCACTGGCCGGCAGCCGCGTGTGCGCGGAAGAGGCCGCCATCGAGGGCGGGACACTCCACCGGCCGGCAGTCGCCTACTGGTGGGAGACGCTGCCTTCGAGCGGGGGACGCCCGACTGGCCGTCAGTCGCGTACCGGCGGAAGACGCCGTAATCGAGCGCGGGACACACCACCGGCCGTATAGCCGCTCGACGACGGAAGGGGACGGGACGGAGGACGGAACACCCCACCGGCCGTCAGTCGCGTACGGGCGGGAGACGCTGCCTTCGAGCGCGGGACACCTCACTGGCCGTCAGTCGCGTACCGGCGGAAGACGCCGTAATCGAGCGCGGGACACCCCACCGGCCGTATAGCCGCTCGACGACGGAAGGGGACGGGACGGAGGGCGGAACACCGCACCGGCCGTCAGTCGCGGGTCGGCGATAGAGGGCGGGGTGGACGGCGGAACACCGCACCGGCCGGTAGCCGCGTGACGGCGGAAGGGGACGGGGTGGGGTGCATTGTCATTCGGGCACCCCCGACGTCGGCGGCGACCCTTCGCGGGAACGGTGCCATTGCCCGAATGAGCAAGCACCCCACCCCGGCCCCGACC
>NZ_JAEIMH010000208.1:0-853 GCF_016464295.1 Streptomyces sp. N35
AGCGCAACCCGGCCAGCGTAACGCCCGGTTGTTCTGGGCCGCGTGCAAGGCATTCGAGGCCGCCGACAGCCACCAGGTCGACGTCGGCCACCTCGAGGACGCCCTGGCCGAGGCAGCCATCGCGGTCGGCCTGCCGGAGCGGGGAGCCGCTGCCACGATCAACTCGGCCCGCCGCAAGACCATGAGGAGGGCCGCGTGAACGCCGAGAGGGCCGAGGACATCGCTGCTCGCAATCAGTTGACCGGCGCACCGATTCCGCCGCCGACCAACCCCATGGCTGTGGCCCGGCACTTGGAATCGGCATGGATGCGCGGCCAGACGCTGACGCTGCGGCACTGGCGGGGAGCATGGATGCAGTGGAAGGGCCCGCACTGGCGGGAACTCGACGACCAGGAAGTCCGTGCCGACCTGTACCGGAAGTTGGAGAACGCCACCTACGAGCAGACCGTCAAAGGCGAGGTAGAGGTACGCGACTGGTCGCCGACGAAACGGAAGATCGCTGATCTGACCGAGGCGATTACCGCCGTCACCCACCTGCGCCCGTCCGTCGACGTGCCCCAGTGGATCGGTGATCCCGCCTCTGCGCACGGAAGATCCGCACCCGTGGTGGCCTGCCGCAACGGGCTGCTGAACGTCTGCGACCGGGAACTGTCGCCCCTCACACCGGAGTTCTTCAACCTGGTGTCCGTCCCGTTCAACTACGACCCCGATGCGACCGCCCCGCACTGGCTGGCCTTCCTCGAACAGCTATGGCCCGATGACCCCGGCTCGGTCGAGGCGTTGCAGGAGTGGTTCGGCTACATCCTGGGCGGGGCCACGGACCAGCAGAAGATCATGCTGATGGTCGGCCCGT
>NZ_JAEIMH010000209.1:0-775 GCF_016464295.1 Streptomyces sp. N35
CCGCGCCTGAATAGCCGAGCTTGCGCTGCCACTTGGCGTAGGAGGCGCGGTCGGCGTCGGTCCATTGCGGGCCTGGGCCGGTCTTGTAGGCGGAGCAGCCCTCGGCGACGAGACGCTTACCCATCGCGGTGACGATCGGCGAGTGGGGGCGCTCCTTGAACCAGGCGGCGCCGGGGTACGGCTGGTACTTGTCGAGGTCTGGGCCGCTCGTGCCGGGTTCGAGGGCACCGGATTTGACCATGGCGTACAGCGGCCCGCCGGGGCAGGCGGTCGCGTATCCGTCACGGTGCCCGCGTATCTCCTGGCCGGCTCCGTGGGCGCGCAGGTAGGCGATGGCGTCCTTGATGCCACGCACCTGTGCGGTGGTGGGTGTGGTGTGGCCGGAGGAACCGACGAACGCGAGGACCGCATAGTGCCGGCGGTTCAGTGTGGTGTTGCCGTTGGCGGCGTTCTGGGCGTTCAGGCCGCGGCCTTCGAAGACGTAACCGTGCTCGCAGACCGCGTAGTTGTAGGCAAAATCCGCCCACCCGTTGGCGTCCATGTGCTCGTTCTGGAGCTTGCGCATGTAACCGGGACAAGTGCCGTGGTCGGCCGCCGAGTACCGGGTGCCGAGGTAGTGGACCTTGACGCCGTTGGTGGAGGTGACCTTGGTGTGGCTGTTGCGTGGCGGGCGGGCCGACCATCCCGCACGGGAGATCAACTGCATTTGGACTTAGATGTCCCTTCCGGTAGAGAATGATCTTGGCGCGGTGGGGTGCCCATCTTGGGTCGGGCA
>NZ_JAEIMH010000021.1:0-107480 GCF_016464295.1 Streptomyces sp. N35
AGCGCACCGACCTCCCCGCCGCCGTGCAGCAACTGCACAGCCTGCGGCGGGAGTCCGGCCTCCAGAAGGAGCGCGACGATCGCGGCGGTGGAGGCCGGGGCCTGCGGGGGCGCCTTGACCAAGGTGGTGTTGCCCGCGGCGAAGGACGCGCCGAGTTTGTGGGCCAGGAGGTTGGCGGGGGCGTTGAAAGGAGTGATGGCGAGGGTGATCCCGGCGGGTGCGCGGTAGGTGAGTGCGGTGTTGCCGACCCCTCGCTGCCAGCCCGCCACGGGCAGCATCTCGCCGCCGATCTGCCGTGCCTCGGCCGCGCATACGGAGAGGGTGTCCGCCACGCGGTCGATCTCGCCCCGCCCGTCCTTGACCGGCTTGCCCAGTTCCAGGGCGAGCAGCCGGGCCAGATCCTCCCGGTGGGCCAGGGCGGCGTGTGCGGCGCGGTCGAGGATCTGGGCACGTGCCGCGGGGGAGAGCGAAGCCACCGTACGAGCGGCGGTACGTGCGTAGCTGAGCGCGCGGTCGATGTCTTCGCCGGTCGCGGCGGTGGTCCTGCTGACCTCGCGACGGACGTACGGGCCGGTACGGGTGAGAACGCTGCCGTCGCCGCCCCAGCGGCCGGCGACATACGGTGGCGCCTCGGCGACCGCGGACTCCCGGCCTGCCTTGAGGAGCGAATCGAGCATGTGATCTCCCAGAAAACCGCTGAGTGGTACTGGTGGACTGCTCTGTGGTTCGGCCGGTAACGTACGGGCGCCAACTCCCTGTGGCAAGAGGAAAGTTCAGGGAAGTTGCCGCACCATCGCCGATGCCGAGGGAGTAGCCAGATGGACGAGACCGGGAACGAGCGGACGGACGAGGCGACCGGGGTGCGCAGTGTGCGCAGGGCGCTGGACATCCTGGGGCTGCTGACCGAGGACCGGCCGACGGTGTCGCTCCGCGAGATCGTCGAGGCGACCGGACTGGCCAAGACGACGGTGGTCCGCCTCGTGCAGACGCTGGAGCAGTGCGGACTGCTGTGGATCACTCCGGCCGGTTACACGGCGGGCCCCGGACTGTGGCGCTGGGCGCATCTCGCCCACACCAGCTGGGAACTCCCGGGCGATGCGCGCAAGGTGCTGCGCGAACTGGCCGAGGAGCAGCGCGAGACCGTCAACCTGTTCATGCTGCGCGGTCTGCACCGCGTGTGCGTGGCCCAGCAGGAGAGCCCGCAGCCACTGCGCCACGTGGTGCGGGTCGGCGACGAACTCCCGCTGTGGGCCGGCGCGTCCGCGAAGATCCTGCTCAGGGACGCCGCCGACGACCTGCTCCACCGGATCGCCGTCGCCTCCCCGCACGGTGAGGGCCATGCCCGGCAGCTGCGCGTCTGGGCGGACCTGGCGGCCGAGCGCGGGCACGCGGTCAGCCGCGGCGAACGCGACGAGGGCCTCACCGCGGTGGCCGTGCCGGTGCTCGGCCGCAGCGGCGCGGTGGTCGCCTCCCTCTCGCTCAGCGGTCCCAGCCACCGTTTCCCGGAGGCGGTCGTCGAACGGTTCGCGGAAGCACTCACCGTCGCCGCCCGGCGGATGTCCGAGCAGGGCTTCGACCACCCCCTCGACCCGATGAAGTGATCGTCTCCCTCCCTTCCCCCGCCAAGGAGCCGGCGTATGCCCGAACGGCCCGAACGACCGCTCTCAGGAATCCGCGTACTCGACCTCACCAACGTCCTCGCAGGGCCTTACTGCAGCTACCACCTGATGCTGCTCGGCGCCGAGGTCCTCAAGATCGAACAGCCGGGAAAGGGCGACCTCGCCCGCACCCTCGGCCCCGACCCCGACCTGAACAAGGAGGGCATCGGGGCCTCCTTCCTGGCCCAGAACTCCGGCAAGAAGTCCCTGGCGCTCGACCTCAAGGAACCTGAGGACCGGGCCGACTTCGAAGAGCTCGTACGCGGCGCCGACGTCCTCCTGGAGAACTTCCGCGCGGGCGTCATGGAACGCCTCGGATACGGCCCCGACCGGCTGCGCACGCTCAATCCGCGGCTGGTCAACTGTGCGGTCACCGGATTCGGGCAGACCGGACCGATGAGCACGGCCCCCGCCTACGACCAGATCATCCAGGGCCTGTCGGGAATGATGAGCATCACCGGGACCGCCGACACCGCGCCGCTGCGGGTCGGATTTCCCGTGTGCGACTCGCTCGGCGGGCTCGGTGCCGCGCTCGCCATCAGCGCGGCCCTGCTCGGCAGGGAACGCACCGGGCACGGGGTGCGCCTGGACGTGTCCATGCTGGAGGTCTCCCTGTCCGCGATGGGCTGGGCCGTGTCGAACTACCTGGTCAGCGGGGTGGATCCGGAGCCGATGGGCGACCAGAACGCGACCGCGGCACCGTCGGGCACCTTCGAGACCGCCGACGGAGGACTGAACATCGCGGCGAACCGGCAGGAGCAATTCCACACTCTGTGCCGCCTGTTGGGGCTGCCCGGTCTGGTGGACGACCCGAGGTTCGCGGAGCGGGAGGCGCGCAAGCACAACCGGGCCGCCCTCAACGCCGAACTTTCGGTGGCGCTGCGGCAGAAGACCGCCTACGAATGGGAGGAGATGCTCTCGGTGGCCGGTGTTCCCGCGGCCCGCGTCCTGACTGTTCCGGAGGCGGTGGAGCTGCCGCAGCTCGACCATCGTGGCTTCTTCACCGACCTGCCCTATCCGGACGGATCCGGCCGCTCGCTGCGGGCGAGCGGCAACGGGGTCCTCGTCGACGGGGAACCGCTGCGGCCCCATGCCCCGCCCCCGTTGCTCGACCAGCACGGTGAGGACCGCGCCGGTCTGATCTCCCGCTGGCGGGCACGTCCACCGCGGGCCGTTCCGGCGTTGGGCTCATGACCACCGGTCGCGATGGTGCGGCCGCACCCGCCGCACCCGCCGCACCCGCCACACCCGCCGCACCCGCCGCACCCGCCGAACGCGCCGAACGCGCCGAACGCGCCGAACGCGCCGAACGCGCCGAACGCGCCGAACGCGCCGAACGCGCGGAACCCGCCGCACCCAACGCACCCTCGGACGCCCTGGGCCCGCAGGACGGCCTCGTCGCCCAGTGGTGGGCCACCGGCGTCAGCCGCATCGAGCCCGGCATCGTCGAACTGCGCGGACATCCCGTACAGGACCTCATCGGGCGCACGTCGTTCGTCGAGGTGATCTGGCTGCTCCTGCGCGGCGAACTTCCCGGACCGGCCCAGGCGCGACTGCTCGAGGCGGCCCTCGTGGCCGGCGTCGACCACGGGCCGCAGGCCCCCTCCATCGCCGCCGCCCGGATGGCCGCGACCTGCGGCATCGGCCTCAACAGCGCCGTGGCCACCGGCGTGAACATGCTCGGCGACGTACACGGCGGAGCCGGACAGCAGTGTGTCCAGTTGCTCAGTGAGATCGCCGAACAAGGCGATGCGGAAGCGGAGTTCGAGGACACGGTCGAGCGCACCGTTGGTGCATGGCGGGCCCGGTCCCGCTACCTCCCCGGCTTCGGCCACCGCTTCCACCCGCACGACCCCCGGCGCGATCCGCTGCTCGCCCTCGTCGACCGGGCCGTGTCCGACGGCCTCGTCCGCGGGGCCCATCTGCGGGCGGCCCGCGCCGTGGAGCGGTACCTCAACCAGGGACGTACGGGAAAGAAGCCCGTGCCCATGAACATCGACGGTGCGACCGCGGTCATCTACGCCGAACTGGGCTTCGCCGCGCCCCTCGCCCGCGGTCTGTTCGTGCTCAGCCGCAGCGTCGGCATCCTCGCCCACGCCTGGGAGGAGACCGGTCAGGGGCGACGCAACAAGAGCCCCATGCCGCCGTCCATGATCCCGGTCCACCTGGCGGACCAGACTGACGCTTCCTGACCCTCCGGTCGGCAACCCCGGCGAAATGCCTCGGCCATACCTCTTGTCACCCGGCCCGACCCGTCTCTAACGTGACCCTTCGTCACGCGAAACCATCGCACGGAACTCGCAAACCATCTAGCGGACCAAGCGGGTGTTCTTCCACCCCGCGCCTTCGTACCTCCGCCATCTTGCGAGCGATCCCGTACCACTCCTCGTCATCGACCCGAGGGAACTGACCGATGGAAAGACGCAACTTCCTCCTCACCGCGGCGGGCAGCGCCACCGCTCTGCCCGCGCTCACATCAACCCGGGCCGCCGCGGCCCCCGGCGGCGACACGCTGGCGCTTCCCGTGCCCGGCCAGTCCGCCGCACTGGGCACGGCCGGCCGCAACTGGCCCAAGGTGGGCGGGGATTACGGCAACCAGAACTACTCGCCGCTCGCCCGGATCACCCAGCGGAACGTGGACCGGCTCGGCGGCGCCTGGCACATCAACCTGGAGGGCGGCTCCACTTCCGCGTACCAGCAGTGCACGATCGTCGTCCAGGGCGGCGTGCTGTACGTGGAGACCACCCAGCAGAACGTCTTCGCCGTCGACGGCCGCACCGGCAAGGTGCTCTGGAAGACCAACCTGGGCAGCGAGACCACCAACATGCGCGGTGTCGCCGTCGCCGAGGGCAAGGTCTTCACGATCTCCGGCGCCAACATCGTCTACGCCCTGGACCAGCGGACCGGAGCCGTCGTCTGGCAGAAGCCGCTGATCATCCCGGACAACGGCGGCGACGACGGCTGCGACAACGACAGCGGCCAGTGCGGCGGCAACAGCGGCGGCCTGGCCGGCGCGGTCGTGCACTACGACGGGCTCGTCTACATCGGCACCGAGGGCTCGACGGCCGGCGCCCGCGGGCGCGGCTACGCCCTCGACGCCAGGACCGGCGACGTGGTGTGGACGTTCTGGGGCCCGCCAGGACCGGGGGAGTACGGCCACGACACCTGGGAGGGCGAATCCTGGAAGACCGGCGGCGCCGTCCCCTGGATCCATCCGGCGGTCGACCCCGAACTCGGCCTGGTCTACTGGACGTTCGGCAACCCGTATCCCCGCACCGACGGGTCGAGCCGCGGTGGCGACAACCTCTTCGCCAACTCGATCGTCGCCATCGACGCGAAGACCGGCAAACGGCGCTGGCACTTCCAGTCCGTGCACCACGACATCTGGGACGCCGACAACGTCATGGCCCCGGTGCTCGCCGACCTCCTCATCGACGGCCGGAAGCGCAAGGTCGTCGTGTACGGGTCGAAGACCTGCTACTTCTACATCCTCGACCGCCGTACCGGAGAACCGGTTCACGGCATGGAGGAACGCAAGGTCCCCCAGCACGCCCTGCAGAAGACCTCGCCCACCCAGCCGTTCCCCGGCGGCGAACCCTTCGTCGAGCCGTACCCGCGCTTCGACAAGACGACGAAGCCGGTGCCGTTCTACCCGGCCGGCGGCCTGTACGACGTCTTCTGGGACCGGGCCACCATTCTCTTCCCGGGCGCCGGCGGCGGCGCGGACTGGGGCTTTCCCAGCTTCAGCCACAAGACCGGCTACGTGTACGTCGGCTACGGCCTGGTCAACTCCTCGTACTCCAACACCCGCGGCGGACGCGTCAACACCGCCCGCCCGCTGGGGGAGTTGTTCGGCGGCGGCCTCGTCGCGGTGGACCCGCGCACGAACACCGTCGCCTGGCGCAAGGAGGGCGACTGGTCCCTCGCCCACGGCAACGGCATCCTCTCCACCGCCGGCCGGCTGATCCTGCAGGGCCGCCCCGACGGCGTGCTCGAGGCGATGGATGACGCGAGCGGCAAGACGCTGTGGTCCTGGCAGTGCGGCGCCGGCGTCAACACCATCCCGGTCAGTTACGAGATCGACGGCGAGCAGTACATCGCGGTCCTGGCCGGCGGCAACGGGCTGCCGTTCCCCGACATCCCGCGCGGCGACCACCTGTGGGCGTTCAAACTCGGCGGAAAGGTCGAGCAGGCCCCGGCGCCGGTTCCGCCCTTGCGCCGCAACCAGATCCGCGCCGCGGCCGTCACCGGCGAGACCGCGAAGAACACCGTCACCCTCGGCCGGGTCTGGAGCACCCAGACCGGAGCGCCGGGCACGACCGAGAACACCGTCGCCCAGAACGCCATGGCCCCCCAGCACCTCAGCATCCCGGCCGGCACCACGGTCACCTTCACCAACCCCGCCGGCAATCAACTGGCCCACGGCGCGGTGGCGTTCTTCGACGCCGAGTTCGACACCGGCCTGCTGATGCCGGGCCAGTCCGCCACGTACACCTTCACGACCCCCGGCGAGTACTTCTACAACGACCCGGCCTTCCCCCAGTCCACCGGCAAGATCGTCGTCAAGTGAGAGGACCGACCGTGGCCATCAGCAGATCCCGCACCACCCTCACCGCTGTTGCGGCGGGCGTCGCCGTCGTCCTGACGATCCTGGCCGCACTGCTCACCGGAAGCCACCCGGCCACGGCTCAGCGGGAGGACCGGCCGAGCGGCGCCCAGGAACTCGGCGACCCCGACTACGGTGTCTGCCGCGGCACCAACCCGCGCTGCTACCACGACTGGGGCAACTTCGACCCGGCCACCGACGGCTACCGGGTCCTGCTGTACACCCGCACCGCAGGGCCCCGCCACGCCAACCTCGGACCGGCGCTCGGCAGCGGCCTCAACCCCGTACTCGCCGACACCAACGTCGTACAGAAGTCCGTCGTGGAGATGGGCAGGGCCAACGGGTTCGCCGTCGACTGGACCGAGGACGTCACCCAACTCGCCACGCCGTCCCGCCTGTTCCGCTACAACGCGGTGATCTTCTTCTCCACCAGCCGCGACACCCTCGACGACGCCGCGCAGACCTCACTGCGGCAGTACGTCCGTGGCGGCGGCGGCTTCGTCGGCATCCACAACGCGTTCGGCACCGAGTACAACTGGCCCTGGTACGAAGGACTGCTCGGCGGCGCCAACTTCTACGACCACAGCGCCAACCAGCCGGGCACCGTCGTCACCGAGCACCGCCATGACACCTCCACCAAGGACCTTCCGGCCCGCTGGGAGTTCACCGACGAGTGGTACAACCTCGTGCCCGCCCCCTCGAAGGTCCGCATCCTGGCCACCGTCGACGAGTCCACCCTGCCCAGGGGCGTCACCGGCAGCCAGGGCCACCCCGGTCACGGCAGGTCCCACCCGGTTGCCTGGTGCCAGTACTACGACGGAGGCCGCGCCTGGCTGACGACCCTCGGCCATGACGCCAAGTCCTTCTCCACCGACGGGAGTTTCGCCGGCGCGAAGGAGTTCCAGGGGCTCATCCTCGGCGGGATCGAGAGTGCCATGGGCAAGAAGCCGTTCTGCCGGGCCGCCTGAACCGCCGCCCTGTCCCGCACGCATGCCCGGAACACGCCCTGTCCCGCACGCATGCCCGGAACAACCGGGCAAGGAGGCCACTTTCATGACCAGCATCGACCGGCGCCGGCTGCTGCGCGGGGCCGCGGTGTCCGCCGTCACCGCCGCCGTGGCGACGGGAGCGCCCGCCGCCACGGCCACGGCAGCCGACCGTTCCGCTCGACGGCCGGCCCCGCCCCTGGGAGCGGCACAGCCGCTCGACGGCCGCCCCTTCCCCTCGTACGACTACACCCGTGCCAACAAACTGCCGCGGGAGATGACCGGGTACTGGGAGAAGTCCTTCGCCATCGGCGGCACGAGCCGGACCGCCAAGGTCTACCTCTCACCCGAGACGCCGATCCGCTCCTACTTCACGGTGCTCGCCGTTCCCGACGGCGTCGACACCGCCGAGTTCCTGCGGCGGTCGGGCTGGCGCGACACCGCCGACGAGCGCGAGGAGGGCCTGTTCGTCCTCGAACCGGGCGAGGACGGCTGGACGGACGCCGAGTCCGAACTCGCCTATGTCGAAGCGGCGATGGGCTTCTTCGAGTCCAACCGGTACTTCTCCCTCTTCGGCGAGCACTACCTCGTGGGCTACGGCTTCGGCGCAGCCCCTCTCGAAGCCTGGGCGGTCGCCCACCCGCTCCGGGTCATCGCCCAGGTCCACCTGAACTCCCGCGGGCTGCGCGAGACCTACCTGAACGCCTACGCCGGCGTCGAGTTCGACGGCCGGACCGCCCCCTCCTACACCACCGTGGTCTTTCCCGACGGGTTCCGCCGCATCCGCCACGACGAGACCGTCCTGCCGACCTGGTACATCGGCCCCGCGAACACCGCCGGGGCGAGCCTGTCCTACTGGAAGCGTGCGAACGACACCCTCCACCGCGGCGAGCGGGACGGGGCGTTCGGCACGGTGTACCGGCAGCGGCACGGCTCGGGCCGGTGGATGACCTCGCACGCGGGACCGATCTCCCAGGTCGCGGTCGAGCAGCGGCCGACCGACCCCGGCGCACCCCGCACGACCGACCGGATCGTCGCCTTCCTCACCCGCTACACCCGCTACGAGAACTTCTTCGCGTACGGGAATCAGCTCAACGAGCGCGCCGACTACAGGCGGCTCGGAGTCGAAGTCCGCACGATGACGGTCGAGGGCCAGGTACGGGAGTACCTCGTCCACGTGCCCCGCACCGCTCACAGGATCTGGCGCGGAAAGGCACCCGTGGTCTTCGTCTGGCCCGGCAACAGCCAGACCGACAAGGTCTTCATGGACGCGGCCGGGTGGTGGGAGGTCGCCGAGCGCGAAGGCTGCGTCGTCGTCACGGTGTGCGAGCAGTACAGCGCCACCTCGGTCTCGGTGAGCCACCGGGACTCCCTCGTCTTCTTCCGGCAGCTGCGCGAGGTGATGCTTCGCGAGTACCCCGTCGATCCCAGCCGGTTCTACTCCACCGGTCAGTCGGCCGGCAGCGGTGTGACCCAGACCTTCGCCGTCGCCTTCCCTGAGTACTTCGCCGCGGTCGCCTCCACGTCGTTCACCGTGGCACCCGACGCCACCGGCACGGTGGGCCTCGACGGAGTCGCCCACCCCGCCCGTAACCGGCCCATTCCCACCTGCCAGATCTATGGCTTCGGCGACCTCGCGTTTCTCGAGGGCGGTCTGTGGGACGGCATCGACAACCGGCTCGACACGTGGGCGCGTTACCACCTCGACGCGGGCGGCCTGGCCCTGGCCGACGTCGACACCGTCGACGGTGCGCGCAGCGGCTGGCAGGACCGCTACCAGACCTGGACCTGGCACGCCCCCGGCACCCAGGCACCTCTCGTCAGGCTCACGAAGAACAACTACCGCTCGCACAACACCATGCCCGAGGAGACCCCTCTGCTGTGGGAATTCCTCCGGCACTACCGCCACGAAGCCCGCTCCGATGGCACGGTGGCGCGCTACTACAGCGAGTCGGGCTTCCGCCGGAGGGGCGACGAGATCCGGCTCAGGTCCTGACGCCATCCGGTCGTGGCCAGGACGGCGAGCATCGGGTCCGGGTGTTGGGAATCGAGTCCAGGATGGGCAAGAAGCCGTTCCGCGGCGCACGGTGAACCACTGCGGGGATGTGCCCGACCCGAGGGCCGGGCACATCCCCGTATGACCTACGCGGCTCAGGCGACGGTGACGCGGTCCTCGGCCGAGGCGGCGGGGGCCGGTGCGCCGAGCAGTTCGGTGGGGACGGTACGGGTCTCGCGGGCGGTGAGCGCGCCCACGGCCGGCGGCACGCACAGGGCCGCGGTGAACAAGGCCACCGCGAACCAGTTGTCCCCGTCCGGACCCGCGATCTGCGCCGCGAACGTCACCGCGAACCCGGCGACCGCGAAGCCGATCTGCGTACCGATCGCCATCCCCGACAGGCGTACGCGGGTGGGGAACATCTCCCCGTAGAAGGAGGGCCACACCCCGTTGGCCGCGCTGTAGACGAGGCCGAAGGCAAGGATCCCGAGGAGGAACGAGAGCGGGTACGAACCCGTCGAGATCGCCCACAGGTAGCCGAACATCAACAGCGGGCTGCCGACCGCGCCCACCAGGAAGACGGGCCTGCGCCCGATCCGGTCGGCGAGACGGGCCCACAGCGGGATCGCGCCGAGGGCGACGACGTTGGCGAGTGCGCTCACCCAGAGCATGGCCGAGCGGTCCATGCCGACCGCGTCGCTCGTCGCGTAGGACAGGGCCCAGACGGTGAAGATCGTGCTGACCGAGGCGACCAGCGCGCAGGCGATCACCCGCAGGACATCGGCCCAGTGCTCGCGCAGCAGCACCGCGAGCGGGAGCTTGGCGGGCCCCTCGGAGGTGGCGGCCTGGCGGGAGAACTCCGGGGTCTCGTGCAGGGTGCGGCGGATCACGTAGCCGACGACGGCGACCACCGCGCTCAGCCAGAAGGGGACGCGCCAGCCCCACGACAGCAACTGGTCCTCGGGAAGCGTGGCGACCGCCAGGAAGGCCAGTGTGGCGAGGAGTTGACCGGCCTGGGTGCCGCTGAGGGTGAAGCTGGTGAAGTAGGCGCGGCGATCGGCCGGTGCGTGTTCGAGTGTCATGGAGCCCGCGCTCGCCTGCTCGCCGGCCGCCGAGATCCCCTGGAGCACCCGGCAGAGCACCAGGAGCACGGGGGCGAGAGTGCCGACCTGGTCGCGGGTGGGCAGACAGCCGATGGCGAAGGTCGCGAGCCCCATCAGGACCAGGGTGAAGACCATGATCTTCCGGCGTCCGAGGCGGTCGCCGATGTGGCCCAGGAAGAGGGCGCCTATCGGGCGGGCCGCATAGGCGACACCGAAGGTCGCAAGGGACAGCAGGGTGGCGGTGGCCGGGTCCGATTCGTCGAAGAACACGTGCGGGAAGACCAGGGCGGCGGCACTGCCGTAGATGAAGAAGTCGTAGTACTCGAGGGCGCTGCCGATCCAGGCGGCGAGCGCGGCCTTGCGCGGCTGGCTCTGCGGCGGCGGGGCGTCGGAGGACGGAGCGGGGACGACGTCGGTCAACGCGGACTCCTTGGGGAACTCCGGGCGGGCGGAGTGGCGGGGAGGAGGCGCCGGGTGCCGGGCGAGCGGTAACCGCGGCACCGGACCAGGCGAATTAACTCACCAGATGGTTAATAGCGAGTGGTTACGGATGTTGGGGTCCATGGCTTGCGGGTGTCAAGGGGTGTGCGCGGGTTGTTCGATACGGCGGTCAGCGGTCAGCGGTCAGCGGTCAGCGGTCAGTGATTGGAGGTCGGAGGTCGGCGGTCGCCGTGACTCGGCGCCGTCAGGTAGGCGATCACCATGTCGCCGAGCATCCTCCGGTAGCGCTCACGCTCCGTGGCCGCGGTCAGGTCGCGGCCGAACAGTGCTCCGAAGGTGTGGCGGTTGGACACGCGGAAGAAGCAGAACGAGCTGATCAGCGCGTGCAGATCCACCGCGTCCACATCCGCCGAGAACGCGCCCTGCGCGCGGCCCGCGTCCAGGATCCGCCGAAGCACGTCGATGGCCGGGGAGCTGAGGGAGCCCAGGGTCCGCGAGGCGGCGATGTGCTCGGCCTCGTGGATGTTCTCGATGCTGACCAGGCGGATGAAGTCCGGATGCACCTCGTGGTGGTCGAAGGTCAGCTCGGCGAGGCGGCGGATCGCGGCGACGGGGTCGAGGTGCTCGACGTCGAGATCCTGTTCCTTGCTGCGGATCTCCGTGTACGAGTGCTCCAGCACGGCGGTGAACAGCTGTTCCTTGCCACCGAAGTAGTAGTAGATCATCCGCTTCGTGGTGCGGGTGCGGGCGGCGATCTCGTCCACCCGCGCTCCGGTGTAGCCGGCGCGGGCGAACTCCTCGGTGGCCACCGCGAGGATCTCGGCCTTCGTGCGGGCCGCGTCACGGATGCGTGTCCCGCACCGGGCCGAAGGCTCCTCGGTGGTCGTCATCGCAATCCTCCATGCGGCTGGGACGTGCCTGGCGTCCGGTGATTGTAGGAGCCGGGCCGTGGTCGGCCGGATCCGTCAGGCCTCTTCCCTGAGCGGTCCGTCCTTGCTATTACTAACGAACCGTTTCGTACATTAGCTAGTGTGGAGGGCGCCCGTGCCCCGGCAGACGTACCTGATCGGCCTGATAGGCGCCGGAGTCGGCCCGTCGCTCAGCCCTGCCCTGCATGAGAGGGAAGCCGACCACCTCGGTCTGCGCTACCTCTACCGGCTGATCGACATCGACGTGCTCGAGCGGCCGGCCACCGCCGTGGGTGACCTCGTGCGCGCCGCGCGTGACCTCGGCTTCGACGGGCTGAACATCACTCACCCGTGCAAGCAGCACGTCATCGCGCACCTCGACGCGTTGTCCCCGCAGGCAGCAGAACTCGGCGCGGTGAACACCGTCGTCTTCGAGGACGGGCGCGCGATCGGCCACAACACGGACGTCACCGGGTTCGCCGCCGCTTTCACGCGCGGCCTGCCCGATGCGGCCATGGAACGGGTCGTGCTGCTCGGAGCCGGAGGAGCGGGGGCCGCGGTCGCCCACGCCCTGCTCACCCTCGGCACGGTCCGGCTCACCGTCGTGGACGCCGTACCGGAGCGGGCCGCCGCGCTCGCGGCCTCCCTCAACCTGCACTTCGGCGAGGCACGTGCGCGCTCCGCGCCGGCGGACACACTCGCCGCCCACGTCGCCGAGGCCGACGGAATCGTGCACGCCACGCCGACCGGCATGGCCGCCCACCCCGGACTGCCGCTGGCCGAAGAGCTGTTGCACCCCGGACTGTGGGTCGCGGACATCGTCTACCGACCGCTGGAGACCGCACTCATCCGCGCCGCGCGGGCGCGCGGCTGCGCGGTCCTGCACGGCGGCGGCATGGTCGTCTTCCAGGCCGTCGACGCGTTCCGCATCTTCACCGGCCGCGAGCCCGACGCCGACCGGATGCTCGCGCACTTCACCGAGATCACCGACCAGGAGACGGCCATGCGCACCGCGTACGGCGCATAGCCGGCGAGCGGAACGGCTGCCACCACCGCCTCGTACGCCCCGAAGGAGCCTGCCGTGCGCACATCCATCGCCACTGTTTCGCTGAGCGGTCCCCTCACCGAGAAGCTCACCGCCGCGGCCCGCGCCGGATTCGACGGTGTGGAGATCTTCGAGAACGACCTGCTCACCAGCCCGCTCACCCCGGAGGAGATCCGCACCCGCTGTGCGGACCTGGGCCTGACCATCGACCTCTACCAGCCGATGCGCGACATCGAGGCCGTGCCCGACGACGAGTTCGCCCGCAATCTGCGCCGCGCCGAGCACAAGTTCCGGCTCATGCGCAGGCTCGGTGCGGACACCGTCCTGGTCTGCTCCAGCGTCTCGCCGAACGCCGTCGACGACGACGCCCTCGCCGCCGCTCAGCTGCGTCAACTGGCAGGCCTCGCCTCGGAGTACGACATCCGCGTGGCGTACGAGGCGCTCGCCTGGGGGCGCCACGTGAACACCTATGACCACGCCTGGCGGATCGTCGAGGCCGCGGACCACCCGGCACTCGGGCTCTGCCTGGACAGCTTCCATATCCTCGCCCGCGGCAGCGACCCCAAGGCCATCGAGGACATCCCGGGCGAGAAGATCTACTTCCTGCAACTGGCCGACGCTCCGCAACTCGCCATGGACGTACTGCAGTGGAGCCGCCACTACCGCTGCTTCCCCGGCCAGGGCGGTCTCGACGTCGCCGGCTTCCTCGGGCATGTCCTGCGCGCCGGCTATGACGGGCCGCTCTCCCTCGAGATCTTCAACGACGTCTTCCGGCAGGCGGACGCGGCGACCACCGCCGTGGACGCGTTGCGCTCCCTCCTTGTGCTGCAGGAATCCACCGGCGTGCACGCATCACCGGCCCCCGTCGTGCCCACCGGCGTCGCCTTCGCCGAACTCGTCACCACCGACGTCGAACCGACCGCCGAACTCCTCACCGCCCTCGGCTTCACCCGCACCGGGCGCCACCACGGCAAACCCGTGGACCTGTGGGAGCAGGGCGAGGCCCGCATCCTCGTCAACACCGGGCCCGCCGCCCGCCGCGACGGGACCGTACTCGCCGCGCTGGGCCTGGAGTCTCCCGACCCGGCCGCCGCGGCACACCGCGCCGAGGCGCTGCTCGCCCCCGTGCTGCCGCGCCGCCGCACGCCCGGTGATGTCCCGCTGTCCTCGGTCGCGGCGCCCGACGGCACCGCACTCTTCTTCTGCGCCACCCGCCGCCCCGAACTCCCCAGCTGGACCGAAGACTTCGACCCCACCGGCCAGGAGGCCGACGGACACGGCATCCGCCACATCGACCATCTGGCCCTCACCCAGCCCTGGCACCAGTTCGACGAGGCCACCCTCTTCCACCGCGGCGTGCTCGGTCTCGACGCCCAGGACAGCGTCGACGTCGCCGACCCCTACGGCCTGCTCCGCAGCCGCGCCGTGAGTACGGCCGACGGCAGCGTCCGCATCGCCCTCGGCGTCGGCCCCGGGCCGGGCGACGACCTCGTCCGCCCCCAGCACATCGCCCTGGCCTGCGACGACCTGGTCACCACCGCCCGCCGCTTCAGCGAGGCCGGCGGACACCTGCTGTCGATCCCGGCCAACTATTACGAAGACTTGGCCGCCCGCTACGGACTGCCCGAGGAAGAGTGGTCGGTCTACCAGAAGCTGGGCATCCTCTACGACCGCGACGCGTACGGCACCCTGCGCCACTGCTATACGCGCACCGTCGGCCGCGTCTTCTTCGAACTCGTCCAGCGCGACGGGGGATACCGCGGCTACGGAGCGCCGAACGCGCCGGTACGACTGGCCGCCCAACGCGCGGCGGCGTACTGAACGGCCGGGTGCTCCGCGTCAGCCCGACTCTTCGTAGACCACCGACCAAGGCCGGGGCGGCCCGTCCGGTGGGCCGGCACGTTCGTCGCGGTGCAGGGCAGCCGTGCGGTCGCGGGCGAGTACCCCGGCCGCGAGTGCGGCGAAGTGGGGGGCTGCCGGGTGGGCTGACCGGCCGGCGGGCCAGGCCCCGGTCGTCCGCCGGACCAGCGGGCGGCCCGCCAACGGCCGCCAGACGACGCGCGGTTCCTTGCGTGCCACCGGCCCTTGGTCGAAGGCGACGCCGTGGCCGGCGTGCACCAGGGCCAGCAGGAACTCGGGGTTGGACGCGTGCCGGAGGCGACCGGGCACGAAGCCTTCGGCGCGGCAGGTGTCGAGGATCCGGTCGTACCAGCCGGAAGCCTGTGCGCGGGGAAAGAGCACCAGGTCGTGGCCGGACAGGTCGCCAAGGGCGATCTCGGGGAGCCGGGCCAGCGGGGAGGTACGGGGCAGGACGACACCGAGTTCCGCGCGCACTTGTGGGCCGAGGCGGAGTTCGGTGGTGTCCACGGGCTGGTGCACCAGGCCGACGTCGAGTCCGCCGGACGCGAGCAGCCGCAGCTGTTCCTCTGTGGTGATCTCCTGGAGATCGACGGTCAGGCCCGGGGATTGCTCCGCGCAGGCCGAGAGCAGCGAGGAGAGGGTCGCGACCGTGGTGTCGGGCGGAACTCCCGCGCGCAGTGCGCCCAGGCCGCCGTCCCCGGCGCGGCGGGCGATCGTCCGCAACCGCGCCTCACGGGCGAGGAGTTCACGCGCCTCGTCCAGCAGCACCATGCCGGCAGCGGTCAGCCGGACCTGGCGGTGTGTGCGGTCGAACAGGTCGGCGCCGAGGTCCTTCTCCAGCCTGCGTACCGCCTGACTGAGAGGCGGCTGGGCCATGCCAAGCTGGTCGGCGGCCCGGCTGAAGTGCAGCTCGTCGGCGACGACGACGAAGATACGCAGGTGGCGCAAGAGATCCACAGCCCGGCACCTTACGTGAGGAGCGAACCGATGGTCGAGAAACAGATCCGCGAGGTGTTCGCCGAGGCGGGCGCCGAGGGCGTGCTGCATGCGATCCCGGTCGGTGGCGTGCCGGACACCGCGGAGGTGGCCGTCGGCGCGGACGAGCCCGTCGTCATTGCCTCGATCTTCAAAGTGCTGCTGGTCCTGGAGTTCGCCCGGCAGGTGGCCGCCGGCCAGCTCGAGCCCCGTGAGCGGGTACGGGTCACGGCCGCCGACCGGCTCGGCGGCTGGGGGACTTCCGGCTGCGCGGACGACATCGAGGTGTCGCTGCGCGATCTCGCGTATTTCGCCCTCTCGGTGAGCGACAACTCGGCGGCGGATCTGCTCCTCGACCGGGTCGGCCTGGACACCGTTCAGCTCCTCGCCAAGGAACTCGGGCTCAACAAGACCCGGATCGTGGGTGGTCCCCGAGAGGTACTGGAGTCGATGCTGGCCGAGGTGGGCGCACGGGACGAAGCGGAGTTCGCCCACCGGTACCCGTCGTTGCCGGATGACCGCAAGAGACGGATGGGCGTACTCGATCCGCAGCGGACCAACTCCGCGACCCCTCGTGAGATCACCCGGCTTCTGCGTCTCGTCTGGTGTGACGAGGCAGGCCCGCCGGAAGCCTGCGCGCAGGTAAGGGAGTTGATGGCCCGCCAGGTGTTCCGGCACCGCCTGGTGTCCGGATTCCCCGACGAGGTGACGGTCGCCGCGAAGACCGGAACCCTGCCGGGTCTTCACATGGAGGCGGGGGTCGTCCGGTATCCGGATGGTGGGCGCTATGCGGTCTCCGTCTTCGCCCGTACGCGGGAGCTGACCGCATCACGGACGGCGGTGGACTCCGCGATCGGCGCCACGGCCAGGATTGCCGTCGATTTCCTTCGCGGCCAAGGCCTCTGACGTGCACTCATATGCGGATGCATATGACGACTCCGGGGTTTTGATCTTGGACGGCGAGGGTTGTCCCCTGCTCTCCTGAGGCCATGAACGACGACACAGGCGCCCAGCGCCCGCAGCGGAACATCCAGAAGTTCGGTCGGCGTACGGTGCTGCGCGGCGCCGCGCTCGGCGCGGCCGCCCCACTGATCCCCGCGACCGCCTCGGCGACCCCCGCTTCCGCGACCACCGCCTCCGCCTCCGCCTCCGCCTCCGCGACGACCGTCTCCGATGGAGCCAGGCGCGGGGCCCCGGCGGCCGGTTCGGCCTCGTTTCGCTGGCTGGGCACGTCCGGCTGGCGCATCGACGTCGACGGCCGGACGGTGCTCTTCGATCCCTACATCACCCGTTTCAAGACCGGCCTGTTCGACGGGGGCTTCAAGCCGGGCACCAAGCTGCGGTCCGACCCCGATCTCGTACGGGAGCACATCGGCCGTCCCGAGATCGTCCTGGTCAGCCACTCCCACTGGGACCACATCGCGGATGTGCCCCATATCGCCAAGACCACAGGTGCGCGGATTGTCGGCACCGAGACCACGTTCCATCTCCTGGTCGCGTTCGGCGTCGATCCGGAGCGGATCTCGGTGGTGAAGGGCGGCGAGATACTGGACTTCGGCGGGATCACCGTCGAGGTCGTATCGAGCCTGCACAGCCGCAACAAGCGGCACTCCTATTTCGCCCCGGGCACCCTGAACGCCCCGCCTGCCGCGGCCCCGAGGACCATCGGCGACCTGCCGGAGGGCGACACGCTCGCCTTCCAGGTGACCGCGGGAAGCGGAGGACCTTCGGCGTTCCTGATGGGCGCCAGCGACTTCGCCGAGCGGGCCGTGCAGGGACTCGGCCCCGATCTCGCGATGGTCGCGGTGCCGTCCAGCGCCGCCACCTCCCGCTACGTGCCCCGGCTGCTGCGGGCGCTGGGCCGGCCCGGCGTCGTCGTACCCGTGCACTGGGACAACTTCGAGGAGCCGCTCAGCGAACTCCCGCGCCGTGACCCGGCGATGGACCTGGGCGGGTTCGTCGCCCAGGTCCACCAGGAGAGTCCGACGAGCCGGATCGTCATCCCCGACTACCGCACCACGTACGGCGGGGACATGCGGCCGCGGACGCACTGACGAAGCATCACCCGCTCGTGACGTTCGCATGAGGTCCATGTGGTGCGCCTGGGCCGCGCTGCCCTCCCTCTCCCGGGCCTCCTGATGTCCACCCCTCCGGTAGTGGTGCGGGGATGTCGAAGGCGCCGCCGATGGTGGTGAACTGGCCCGATCCTGCTGAGCGTTCGATGGCGTCCATCGTCTCCAGGACGTGCTGGGCGAGTTCGGCCGAGGCCCGGTGTGCCGCGCCGGTGTGCAGTGCACGGGCCATGTCGAGTACGCCCAGGCCGCGGCCCGCCGTGGAGCCTTCTGCCTCGATGACGGTCCAGTCGTCGGTTCCGGCGCGGCGCAGCCGCAGCGGTCCGGTGAAGGTGTTCGGGTCGGGCAGGGCGAGCGTGGCCTCGGTGCCGGTGAGTTCCAGGAAGCCGTTCCGGGGGAGGGGTGAGTCGAAGCTGAACACCAGCGAGGCGACCGGCCCGGACTGGTACTCGACCAGCGCGGTGACATGAGTGTCCACCTCGACCGGGAACTCGGTGCCCGCACCCGGTCCGGCGCCGGTGGTGCGCACGTCCCGGGCGCGCCGGGCCACCGCGGCGACGCGTTCGGCGGGACCGAGGAGCGTGGCGAGCGCGGTCAGGTAGTAGGGGCCCATGTCGTACAACGGGCCGCCGCCGCGCCGGTAGTAGAACTCCGGGTGCGGATGCCAGCGTTCCGGTCCGGGGCCCTGCAGCAGGGCGAGTGCGTTCTGCGGTACGCCGATGTGCCCCGCGTCGACGAGGCGCCGTGCGGTCTGCAGTCCCGCGCCCAGGAAGGTGTCCGGCGCGCAGCCGAGGCGTACGCCCGCGTCGGCCGCTTCCTCGAGGAGTTTGCGGCCCGTGTCCGGGTCGAGGGCGAGGGGCTTTTCGTTCCATACGTGTTTGCCGGCGGCGATGGCAGTGGCGGCGACGTCGTAGTGGGCGGCCGGGATTGTCAGGTTGACGACCAGCTCGACGCCCGGGTGGGCGAGTGCCTCCTGGGCGCTGCCATGTCCCGGGACCCCGTACGCCTGTGCCTGCGCGCGGGCGCGTTCGGTGTCGAGGTCGGCGCAGAACAGGACGCGCAAGTCCGCGAAGGCGGTGAGGTTGCGCAGGTACTGGTCGCTGATCGTGCCGCAGCCGATCACGGCGATGCCGAGCGGGTCGCTCATCGCGGCCCCCGCGCGTTGTGATGGTCCCGCAGCCAGTCGTAGCTCATCTTGACGGCGGTGAGCATGTCGGTGGCGCACCGGTCGAGTTCGACGATGTGCAGGCGTACGGACGGCTGGGCCGCGAGGATGTCGGCGATCGGCATCCGGCCGGCGCCGACGGCCGTCATCGGATCGTCGTTGGTGACGGGGCCG
Source organism: Streptomyces sp. N35 (assembly GCF_016464295.1). Taxonomy (NCBI): domain Bacteria; kingdom Bacillati; phylum Actinomycetota; class Actinomycetes; order Kitasatosporales; family Streptomycetaceae; genus Streptomyces; species Streptomyces sp. N35. The sequence goes on from NZ_JAEIMH010000021.1 coordinate 18,990, forward strand.
TCCTTGACGTGCAGATGGGTGACCCGCTCGCCGAGGCGGCGCAGCAGCTCGGGAACGTCCTGGCCGCCGACGGCGGCCCAATAGACGTCGACCTCGAGGAACACGGCCTCGTCCAGCTGGTCCGCGAGTACCTCCAGGGCGGGGACGCCGCCGATGTGCTGAGCGAGCTCGAAGTCATGGTTGTGGTAGCCGAGTTCGAGGCCGTGGTCGGCCGCGCGGGCGGCCGCATCGTTGAGTTCGCGAGCGAGATCTCGTACGCCATCGGCGTCGGTGAATCGCTCGGGTGGCTGGATCGGCACGACGACGCTCTTCGCGCCAAGGGTGCGGGCCCCATGGAAGGCGGCCTGCGCCTGGTCGGTGAGGGCGGGCACATGTGCGCTGCAGGCGGTGAGCCCGGCGGCGTCCAGGTCGGCGCGCAGGGCCTGGGGGTCGGTCAGGGCGTCGTGGCACTCGACCGCCCGGTATCCGAAGGAGGCGAGGGCGCCGAGCGTGCCTTTGCGGTCGGAGGTGAGCTCGTCGCGCAGCGAGTAGAGCTGAACTGCCGTCAGGGGTACGGCCATTGATCTCTCTTTTCGATAAGTTTTCGCTCGCTTTCGACGGTACGGAGCTGCTGTGTCCAGGTCAACGGGCGTACAGTGCGCGGGAGGTTTTCGAAAAACTGCCCTGGCGAGGAGCGGCGCATGCGGTCCACCCTGAGCGAGCTCGCGGTGCAGGCGGGTGTGTCCGTGTCGACGGTGTCGAAGGTCCTCAACGGCCGCACCGACGTGGCTCCCACGACCCGGGAACGCGTCGGCCGGCTGCTGGCCGAGCACGGCTATCGCACCCCGCGCCGCAGCGGCCTGGTCGACCTCGTCATCGGCACACTGCACAGCCCCTGGGCGGACGCCCTGGTGGCCGGGGCGGTGAGCGCGGCCGCCGAGCAGGACTGCCGCATCGTGGTCAACACCGCCCCGCCGCACGGCGACGGCCTCGGCGCGGTCCTGGACAAGATCGTCGCCCGCGGCACGGACGGCGTGCTGACCGTGCACCACCTGCCCGACTCGGTGGTCCGGGAGCGGCTGGCGGCCAAGGGGGTTCCGCTGGTGGTGATCGATCCCCCGGTGGAGCCCGAACCCTCGGTGCGGTCGGTGGCCTCCACCAACTGGCAGGGCGGGCTGAGCGCGACCCGTCATCTGCTCGAGCTCGGCCATCGCCGTATCGCCGTGATCTCAGGCCAGTTGAGCGTCTGGTCGGCCCGTGCCCGGCTGGACGGGTACCGCGCCGCCTTGCTGCAGGCCTCGGTGGGGGTGGACAAGGCTCTGGTGCGCAGCGGCGAGTTCTGCCCCGCGGCCGGACATGCCCAGGCGCTGGCGCTGCTCGACCTGCCCGAGCCGCCGACCGCGATCGTCGCGGGCAACGACGGGCAGGCATTCGGCGTGCTCCAGGCGCTGGCCGAACGAGGACTGCGAGCGCCGGCGGACATGAGTGTGACCGGGTTCGACGACGTGTCGGTGGCCGCGTGGGCGGCGCCCGCGCTCACCACGGTGCGTCAGCCGCTGGAGGCCATGGCGGCGACGGCTTTCCGCATGCTCCGGCTCGCCGTCGCGGGCAGCGCGGTCCAGCCGTACCAGGTGGAACTCGCGACGACCCTGGTGATCAGGGACAGCACGGCGGCGCCCAGGTACGGCGGCGCCTGAGCACGGTGGCGCCTGAGCGCGGCGGCGCCTGAGCACGGCGGGACAGGGCCTGTTGGCCGCGTACGACCTGACAGGCGACCGGAGCACCGCACGAGCCCGCACACCACCGAGGGCCACGGCGACGTGGGGTACTGCGGAGCCGAAGGCAGCCAGGGTTGCCCCGTCCTGCCCCGCATACCCAGGCCCACGTCCAGGTTCCAGGTTCGTGCAAGGTCTGTGCAGGGCCGGACCGCAAAGCTGTGCCTGCAACCTCACGTGCATGCCCTGGTCGGCACCGGGAGCAACACGACCTCTTGCCGGTAGTCCGCCAACTGCCATGGCCGCCCCGTCTGGCACCAGTTCACGCACCGACCGCGCGGAACCCAGAACAGAAACGGAAGGCAACCACATGCGACTTGCACGGCTGCTCGCAGGAACCACGGCCACCCTCACCGCCACCATCGGACTCGGCCTGGCAACCGCCGGATCCGCCTCTGCCGACGACGGCAGCTGGCGTGCCTACGGCAACACGAACCCGATCACCTCCAGCTCCAGCACGTGGAAATGCGCCAGCACCGTAAGTCTCGACACCAGTGTCGGCGCGCAGGTCTGCGTGATCAGGTCAGCGAGCGGCGGCTCCGTACAAGGCGCGGTGATCGTACGTAACAACCGAGACAGCCTCTACCGCGTCTCGGCCACCGTCAGCCTCTACAACTCCGCCGGCGTCTGGCAGGGCGGCACCTGGCACTGCGCCAAGTCAGGAGTCGGCGCGAACTCCTGGTCCGTGTGCTACGGAAAGACCGTCACCACGAGTGCCTCGAGGTATGCGCAGGCAGCCGCCACCGGCACCGAAGACACCGAAAGCCTTGGTAGGACACAGCTCATCTGACCCTGATCGACGAGAACACCCTGGCCACCCCGAGCTCTCGGGGTGGCCAGCACTCCACCAACCACCACGCCCGCACCACGCTCACCCGCGGAAACCCGAGCCTCACTGGACAACCTGCCGAGAGAGCAACTACGGCCGCCGGCCGCCTTTGTCCAGGGCCCTGGGCAAGGCCGACCGCCTCCGACGCGGCGGCGGCGCCCTCGCGGCCCTCGACGCGCGCATCACCGATATCGTGAAGCCGTCCTCGTCCTTCACCATGCGTCAGCATGACGATGGAAAAGCCTCAGTAGCCGGCTTGGCGCTGGAAGTGTTTTGCCACGAGCAGTGCCGCGTGAACGTTCGGAATGTGCATTGCTCCAAACGCGATGGGGGTCATTTTTCCGGTGACTTTCACGTACAGCGATCCGGCGCTAATTCCTACCTCGCGTACGGTGCTCCATGGGCTGAAGGTCTTCCCCAGAGTGATTCCCTCGCTGGTCATGGCGACGACTGAACGGGATTTACCGGGGATGCTGTGAAGGTTCCAGGTTTCACCGTCCGTGAGTCGCTTGATCTCGAACGGCACCCATACGGCCGTTGTCTCCTGGATGATGATCGGGGCGAACTCTGGGGCGCTTTTCCAGTTTCCCAGGTAGATGCCGTAGTTGTTTCCGGTCATCTGGTAGTTGCGGGATACGACACCGCCGCGGCTGTATATCTCCTCGAAGACATTCATGTGGCCCCAGCGGATCGCGCCGACACCTCCCTCGCGGTACGCGGCGGTCACGCCGTACGTGTAAATATCAAACCGTGTTACGGGGTCCTTCTTCCACGAGGGCAGGAAGGTGTGCGTATGCTCCCCCAACTTCTGTTGTTCTGCGGCCTGTTGGATGTCTGTGCTGAGTGGGTGACTCATGGGCTGAGACTCGGCCGTGGGCGGGTGTGCTGTCAAGGTTCTCCGTGCCTGTTCCACCCGGTGGAAACCTGCTCCTGAACAACCCCGGGCTGTCGCGCCTGTGAGCCACGCGCCGCCGTGGAACCAACGCCACCTGGTCCAGAGATGTCAGTCGTCAGTGGCGTCGTAGGGTTTGACGCACAGAATCACGCTGGAATAGCCGTCCTCGCTCGTAGTCCCGGTCGCTACCGTGCGATAGGACCACATGGAGAGGCATTCGCCCTGAATGACGACGCTGTACTTGGTGGCAGCGGACCAGCAGGGGACCTCGACCCATTCCTGCTCGCCGGTTTCGTGGACGCAGTCGCCTTTCTCGGCGGAGGCCACGTCGCCGTTGAGGCCGCCACTGACCCAGTTCGCGAAGGATTCATAGCTCGTGTAGAGCACGAGCAGCACGCCGAAGGCAATAGCGAGGAGGGTCAGGTCGCCCGCCCAGTCGCTCTCCTTTGAGGGCTTCGTGGAGTCGGGAACGAATGCCGCACCAGCAGGAGAGTCCTGCGACTTGTTGTCCGGCCGTGGCCTTTCATCTGACGTCGGCTCGGGCTTGGGTTTGGGTGCCGACGTCGAGCGGACGGCGGTCTTGGATCCCGCCGGAGGCGCTGCTTTCGGTTCGGGGAGCGGCCTGAACTGTGACTCGCTGTCCCGTTTGGCCTTCTGGGCCGATGACTTGAGCAGTTCGAGGGCTTCGGTGGCGGTCGGGCGGTCGGCCGGGTTTTTCTCCAGGAGTGCTTCGATCAGGGGTTGCAGTCTGCCTGCGCGCTTCATTGGCGGTACGTCCTCGAACGCGACGGCGTGGAGCGAGCCCGCCGGGCTCTCACGCTTGAAGGGGCAGACGCCCTCCACGGTTTCGTACAGGGTTGTGCCCAGGGCGAACAGGTCGCTGGGTGCCTGCGCCTTCAAACCCTGGGCCCGCTCCGGCGAGAGGTAGGGCAGGGAGCCGATGACCATGCCGGTCGCGGTGAGCGTGGAGTCGCCCTGGCTGATCGCGATGCCGAAGTCGGTGAGCAGGACGGTGCGGTCGGCTGTCTCCATGACGTTGGCGGGCTTCACGTCCCGGTGGACGATGCCCCGCTGGTGGGCCGCTTGGAGGGCCCGCAGGAGTGCCTCGGCGATCTGCCCGGTACGGCCCACCGACAGGCGCTTCTTCTTGACGAGGTGTTCCTGGAGAGTGCCACCGGTCACCAGCTGCATCACGATCCAGGGCGCCTCATCCAGGATGACGACGTCGTGGACGCTGACGATGTTCGGGTGGTCCCGGAGCTTTGCTGCGTTGCGCGCCTCGCGTCTGGCCCGGCTCAGGCGGTCTTCCCGCTCCCTGCCGGCCAGGCCCTGCTCCAGGACCAACTCCTTGATAGCGACGTCGGTTTGGAACTCGATGTCCTTGGCCGCCCAGACCCGGCCGAAGCCACCTGTGCCCAGGACGTGCGACAACCGGAAGCGGCCGCCTATCAGTAAGCCTTCCACCCCTTGGGCCACAGCCCCCGCCCCTCATCTGTGCTACCGCCGGGTCAGTAATGGTGATGATGTTGCCAGGGTTCACAGAATCCGGCCTGATCCATGCAATAACTGGGGTGGTTGGGGACTGGCAACCCACCTGGGAGGACCATGTCGTCCCGGATCTCCCACGCGTCGTCGTACAGCGTCCGGCGCCGCTCCGTGTGTGCCGCTTGACCACCGACCTCCCGTACGCCTGGCGATGGCGTCGGCGTCGGCGATGGCGTCGGTGGTGACGGGGGGGATTGCGTTGGGCGAGCGGCCGATGGGTGGCGGCGGTCTGCCCAATCAGCATGCTGGGCTGGAGGACGTGCTCTTTCCGACCGCCTCCCGCCTGAAGCCGGGGGCTTTTCATCGTCGCGTGGTGTAGCCGATGAGTGCGGCGACGCCGGCGAGTGCGGCGACGCTGGTGAGCGCGATGGGGAGGGTGAACCAGTCCGCCATGAAGCCGATGGCCGGTGGCCCGAGGAGCATGCCGCCGTAGCCGAGGGTGGAGGCGGTGGCGACGCCGCTGGGTCCGGCGAGGGCGCCGGCGCGTTCGACGGCGACGGGGAAGATGTTGGCGAGTCCGAGTCCGGTGATGGCGAAGCCGAGCAGGGCGAGCCAGACGGTGGGGGCGAGGGCGCCGAGGAGCATGCCGGCGGCGGCGGTTGTGCCGCCGGCGACGAGGATCGGGGTCTGGCCGAGGCGCTCCAGCAAAGTCGTTCCGCTGAGGCGGCCGAGGGTCATGGCGAGCGCGAAGCAGGAGTAGCCGGCGGCAGCCATGCCGGGGTGGGCGTTGAGGTCCTGTTCGAGGTGGAGCGCGCCCCAGTCGGCCAGGGCTCCTTCGCCGAAGGCGGTGCACAGGGCGATGAAGCCGAAGATCCATACGAGCCGGCGCGTGCGGGAGTCGAGGCGACGCGGTGCCTTCTCCGTGTCGGGCCGGTCAGTTGGAGGCGCCGGAGGTGACAGGCGAAGCAGGGCGCGTCCCGCAACGGCGGTGACGAGGAGGCCGATCGCGGTCAGGCCGAGCAGGTGGCGGGTGGGGGAGAGGGAGCCGGCCATCAGTCCGCCGGCGCCCGCGCCGACCATGCCGCCCAGGCTGAACGCCGCGTGGAAGCTGGGCATGATCGGGCGTCGCAGCGCGGCCACGAGATCGACGGCCGCGCTGTTGAAGGCGACGTTGATCCCTCCGTACGCCGCCCCGAAGACCAGCAGTACCGCGGCCAGTGCCGTCGCCGAGTGGGTCAGGGGAGGCAGCGCGACGCTCAGGGAGAGCAGTACGCCGCAGGCGACGGTGACGGGATGGCTGCCGTAGCGGCGGCACAGGCGCCCGGTGAACACCATCGTGACGACGGCGCCGACCGACACACCGAGCAGCGCGAGTCCGAGCGCGCTGGACGAGGCGCCGGTCTGCTCCTTGATCGCCGGGATGCGGACGACCCAGCCCGCGAAGATGAACCCGTCGAGGGCGAAGAAGACGGTCAGGACGATGCGCAGGCGCGTGAGGTCCCGGGATGGCTTGGTGGTGTCGGCAGATCCGGACGCGAGTTTGTTCATTGTCGGCACAAAATACAGCGTAGAGGTGCGGGCGGTTCCGGACAAGGGGGATTCGCCGGTCTTCCAAATGGGATACCAAAGACTCGAACACGTAACGATCATCCATGATGCGGAAGCGGCTAATGCTCTGTTTCGCCCGGAAAATAGAGGGCGTTCAGGAGTAAATCGGCCCAGCTGTCCACCAGTTGAAACACCTCTGCGGTATACCGTGACGGCCCTCAGCGCGGCCCGACCGGGCCTGCGCCCCTGCTCGTGTAAGGAGGTGTGGTCCCGTGCGTCGCCTACCTGCCGTGCTCGCGGCGGCCGCATTGCTGACGCTGGCCACCGGCTGCGGCTCGCTCGCCCCGCCCGGCCAGAAGACCGCCGCGGAGCCCCGGCTCAAGGATTCCCGACCCGTACGAGACGGTGGCACGGCCGTGATCGGCCTCAAGTCGGACCCCGACATGCTCGATCCGAGCCTCACCGGCACCCTGGTCGCCCGCACGGTGTTCACCTCCATGTGCGAGCAGCTCTACGACGTGGACCAGAACAACCGGTTCGTGCCCCAACTCGCCGCGTCTCTGCCCAAGATCAGCAATAACGGCAGGACCTTCACGTTCGACGTACGGCGCGACGCCCGCTTCAGCGACGGCGCCAAGCTCGACGCGCACGCCGTGAAGGTCTCCCTCGACCGGCATCTGCACCTGAAGGGTTCGGGCCGCGCCTCGGAGATCGACTCCGTGCGGAAGGTCGAGGCGATCGCCCCGTACACCGTGCGCCTCACGCTCGAGCACGCCGACACCCCGCTGCTCGGCAGGCTGGCCAACACCGCGGGCCTGATCATGTCGCCCAAGGCGATCGGGAAGTACGGCAGGAACTTCGCCGCGCACCCCTCCTGCGTCGGCCCGTTCAAGTACGACCAGCGCGTCATCGGCGACCGGATCGAGCTCAAGAAGGATCCGCTGTACTACGACGCGGAGAAGGTCCACCTCGACGGCGTCACGTACAAGACCATCACCGACGGCAATATCCGTCTCGCCAATCTGCGCTCAGGCGATGTGCAGTTGGGCGACCAGATGGGGCCGGTCGAGGTCAAGAGCGCCATGGGCGACAAGGACCTGCACCTGCTCAACACCCCCTCGCTCGGCTATATGGCGCTCACCTTGAACGTCGGCAACAGCGACGGCATCGACAAGCCGCCGGGCAAGGTCGACACCCCCTTCGCGCGCGATGTGCGGGTACGGGAGGCCTTCGACCTCGCACTCGACCGGAAGCTGATCAACAAGGTCGTCTTCCAGGACATGTACGAGCCGGCGTGCGGCCCCGTACCGCCGGGCACCCCGCTCAGCACGCCGATCACCTGCCCCGGCCGCGATGTCGAGAAGGCGAAGCGGCTCCTGAAGGAGGCCGGGGTCAAGACGCCGGTGCCGCTGGAGCTGATGATCAACACGACGCCGGAGGACAACCGGCTCGGACAGGTCGTGCAGGCCATGGCCAAGGAGGCGGGCTTCGATGTGCGGCTGCGGCCCACCGAGTTCGCCACCGGTCTCACCCGCACCCTCGCAGGTGACTTCCAGGCCCGTACGGGCGGTTGGGGCGGCCAGCCCGACCCGGCCGGCAACATCGACAGCCTCGTCGGCACCCACGGCAGCAACAACCAGGGCAAGCTCTCCGATCCGGAGATCGACCGCCTGATCGCCGCGGGGCGTTCCACCGCCGACGTGTCCGAGCGCCGTGAGATCTACCGCCAGTTGACCGAGGCCATCAACAAGCAGCACTCGGTCATCTACCTCTACCGCAATATCAACTACGCGGTCGCGTCCCAGGAGATCAGCGGGATCGCGCTCTCCGGCGACGGCCTCATCCGCGTCAAGGAAGCCGGCTATGTGAAGGGGGCACAGGGATGACCACCGCCCGCACGTGGCTCACCTCGTATCCCGGCCGCCGCATCGGCCAGGCCCTGCTCACCATGGTCCTCGTCTCGATCACCGTCTTCGCGGGCGTACGGGCGATGCCCGGCGACACCGCGCAGGCCATGGCCGGCGAACAGACCGACCCGGCGGTACTCGCGGCGATCCGCGAGGAGTACGGACTGAACGACAACATCGTGGTCCAGTACTGGAACTACGTCAGCCACGCGGTCACCGGCGACTTCGGTACGTCGGCCCGCAGCGGACTGCCGGTCCTGGACTCGATCCTCGAAGCCCTGCCCATCACCCTCGAACTGGCCGCGCTCGCCCTTCTATTGGCGATCACCCTCGGCATCGGCGCCGGTATCGTCGCGGCCGTCCGGCGTGGGAAGCCTGAGGAGTGGCTGGCCAACGGCATCGCGCTGCTCGGGATGTCGGTGCCGACCTTCTGGCTCGGGATGCTCCTGGTGCTCGCGTTCGCCATCGCCCTCCCGGTGTTCGCGGCCTCCGGATTCGTACCGTTCGGGCAGGACCCGCTGGAGAACCTGCGCCGGCTCGTGCTGCCCGCGATCGTGCTCGGCTCCGGACTCGCCGCCGTCGTGATGCGGCAGACCCGCGCCGCGATGCTCGACGCCCTGTCCTCGGACTACGTCCGCACCGCCCGCGCCAAAGGCCTGTCCCGGCGCGCGGTCATCGGCTCGCACGCCCTGCGCAACTCCCTGGTCACCGTGATCACGGTGCTCGGTCTGCAGCTCGGTCAGCTGATCTCCGGCGCGGTGGTCACGGAGCAGGTCTTCGTGCTTCCGGGCTTCGGCAAGCTCACCATCGACGCGGTTTTCACACGTGACTACGCCATGGTGCAAGGCGTCGTGCTCTTCACCTCGGCCGCGTACATCCTGATCAATCTCCTGGTCGACCTCCTCTACTCGGTCGTCGACCCGCGTATCCGGCTGGGAGGCTCCCGATGACGGCCGCCGTCGACACCGCTCCCGTCGTGACCGCCGCGGCCAAGTCCCGCGGGCGTGCATCCGACGCCTGGCGCAAGCTGCGCCGCAACCGCCTCGCGCTCACCGGCGCGATACTCGGCGCGCTGTTCGTGTTCGTCGCCGTGTTCTCCTCGCTGCTCACGCCGTACGATCCCGCGCAGCCCGACTTCGACAACGTGCTCGCGCCGCCCGGCTGGGACCACTGGCTCGGCACCGACGACCTCGGCCGCGACCAGGTCTCCCGCGTCCTGGTCGGTGTGACCGCGTCGATGCAGGTCGGCGTGCTCGCGGTGGCGCTCGCCTTCGTGGTGGCGGTGCCCCTGGGCCTGCTCGCGGGCTACTACGGCAAGTTCGCGGACACCGTGGTGTCGCGGCTGACGGACACGATGCTGGCGTTCCCGTTCCTGGTGCTCGCCGTCGGTCTCGCCGCCGTGCTCGGACCGTCGCTGAAGAACGCGACGATCGCGATCGGTATCTCGCAGATCCCGGCGATCGTCCGGATCACCCGGGCCGAGACGCTGCGGCTCAAGCACCTCGACTATGTGGGCGCGGCCGTCGCGAACGGCGGCGGTGACGGCACGATCCTGTTCCGGCACATCCTGCCCAACGCCACCTCGGCGCTGATCGTGCAGGCCACCGTCGGCATTCCCGCGGCGATCATCGGCGAAGCGGTGCTGAGCTTCCTCGGACTCGGCGTACAGCCGCCGTCCCCGTCGCTGGGCGTGATGCTCTCCAGCGCCCAGCCGTTCATCGCCAACGCCCCCTGGATGGCGGTCTTCCCCGGCCTTGTCATCGTGCTCGCCACGCTGGCGTTCAACCTGCTCGGCGACGGCGTACGCGACATCCTCGACCCTCGTGGAGGCTCCCGATGACCGCCCCCGCACCCCAGAGTGTGCAGAGCGAACCGGTACTCAGCGTCCGTGACCTGACGGTCGACTTCGTGGGCCCGGACGACACCGTGCACGCCGTGGACGGGGTCTCCTACGATCTCGCACCCGGCGAAGTCCTCGCCGTGGTCGGTGAATCGGGTTGCGGGAAGTCGGTCACGTCGATGGCCGTGATGGGTCTGCTGCCGCCGACCGCCCGTATCGGCGGATCCATCACGCTCGACGGACAGGAGCTCGTCGGCGCGGGCGAACGGACATGGCGCTCCCTGCGCGGCCGCCGTCTGTCGATGATCTTCCAGGAGCCGATGACCTCGCTCAACCCGGTCCTTACCGTGGGCCGGCAGATCGGCGAAGTCCTCGTACGCCACCGGAAAGTGAGCAAGAAGGAGGCCCGTGCACGGGCCGTGGAACTGCTCGACCTGGTCGGTATCCCGGCCCCCGAGCGGCGGGTCGACGAGTACCCGCACCAGCTCTCCGGCGGGATGCGCCAGCGCGTGATGATCGCCATCGCGGTCGCCTGCGACCCGGCCGTACTCATCGCCGACGAGCCGACGACCGCGCTCGACGTCACGGTGCAGGCCGGCATCCTCGACGTACTCAAATCGCTGCGCGAACGGCTCGGCACCGCGATCGTGCTGATCACGCACGACCTCGGCGTCGTGGCCGAGACAGCCGACCGCGTGCTCGTCATGTACGCGGGCCGGCCGGTCGAACAGGCCCCGGTGGACGAGCTGTTCACCTCGCCCTCCCACCCGTATACGAAGGGGCTCCTCGGCGCCGTCCTGCGCCCCGGCAGCCGCACGAAGGACGGACGGGCACGGCTCAACGAGATCCCGGGCCTCGTGCCCGACCTGCGGGCACAGCCCGACGCCTGCTCGTTCGCACCGCGCTGCGCGTTCGCACAGGACGACTGCCTGGGCCGACGACCGCCGCTGCGGACCCTTTCGGGACCGCACCGGATCGCCTGCCATCACCCCATCATGGTCAAGGAGGCCGCCCGATGACCGATCCGGCAGCGACCCCGGTCCTGGACGTCCGCGACCTCCAGCGCCATTTCCCCGCCCCGTCCGGCAGCGTGCGCGCCGTCGACGGTGTCTCGCTCACCATCGGACCCGGTGAAGTCCTGGGTCTGGTCGGGGAGTCGGGCAGCGGCAAGTCGACGGTGGGCCGCTGCGTGGTCCGTCTCGACAGCCCGACCGGCGGTCAGGTCCTGATCGACGGTACGGATGTCACGACGCTGTCCGCCCGGCGGATGCGGCCGCTGCGCAAGAAGGTCCACCTGGTGTTCCAGGACCCTTCCTCGTCGCTCAACCCGCGGATGACGATCCGCCAGATCATCGCCGAACCTCTGCGCCTGCACGGCCTCGCGACCCGCGCCGAAGCCTTCGCGCGGGTCGACGCACTCCTGCGGCAGGTGGGCCTGCGCCCCGAACTGGCCGACCGCAATCCGCACCAGCTCTCCGGCGGCCAGCGTCAGCGCGTCTCCATCGCGCGCGCCCTGTCCGTGGAGCCGGCGCTGCTCGTGGCCGACGAACCGACCTCGGCGCTTGACGTCTCCGTACAGGCCTCGGTGCTCAATCTCCTCGCCGATCTGCAGAAGGAGCGTGGCTTCGGCTGTCTGTTCATCACGCACGACCTGGCCGCGGTGGAGTACCTCGCGGACCGGATCGCCGTGATGTACCTGGGCCGGATCGTCGAACAGGCGCCGGCTGCCGAGCTGTTCGCGGACCCCAAGCACCCGTACACCCAGGCGCTGCTCTCGGCGGCGCCCGTGCCCGACCCGCGGGCGTCACGGGAGCGGATCGTGCTCGACGGCGATCTGCCGAGCCCGCTCGCTCCGCCGACCGGCTGCCACTTCCATACCCGCTGCCCCCTGGCCACGGACCGCTGCCGCACCGAGGCCCCCGAGCTGCGGGTGCTGCAGGGACCTGAGCCGCGTGAGGTGGCCTGCCATCTGGTGGGGGAGGACGGGGCGGCCCCGGACGCCCGCTCGCCCCAGGCCACTGCCGTCTGACCGATAGGGATACGGCGAAGCCCCCGCCCCCCGGGTAGGGGGGGGGGGGGTCCCCCCCTCCGGGGGCGGGGCGCGCCCCGCCTCGGGATACGAGGCGGGGGCTTCCTCCGTTACGGCGAGGACGCCTGCTCCGAGGTCGCCTGCTCTCCGAGGGTGCCTGCTCCGAGGTCGCCTGCTCTCCGCATGAGCAAGGCCCGGGCCCTGGAAGGGAGTTCCGAGACCCGGGCCTTGCCCGATGGTGCTCAGACGAGCTGGAGCTGGTCCGCGACGACACGGCCCGCGTGGATCACCGTGCGGTCCGAGCCGCGGTCCATCACGGCCGCCGAGACGGTGTCGCCGTCGACCAGGATCAGATCGGCGGCGTCACCCGCGTCCACACCCGGCCGGTCGGCCGTCGAAGTGAGGCGCCGCAGCGACGGGTCGAGGATCGAGTGCCCGCCGCGGCTGGCCACCGCCCAGGCGTGCTCGATCAGTTCGTCGGCGCGGTAGCGGCTGGTGAACGCCAGCTGCCAGGTCCGGTCGAGCATGTCGCCATTGCCGTACGGGGACCAGAAGTCCCGCTGACCGTCCTCGCCCAGGCCGACGCGGACGCCCGCCTTCGTCAGCTCGACGAGCGGCAGCGCGGTGAGCTGCTGGGCCGGGGCGATCGTGGCCATCGAGATGTCCAGGTCCGCGAACTCCTCGATCAGACGGCGCGTGGTGGCCTCGTCGACCGTGCCCAGCTCGTACGCGTGGGAGAGCGTGACCTTGCCCTGCATGCCGAGCGCGCGGGTGCGCTCCAGGATCAGGTCGGTGCTGAACACACCCAGGTGGCCCGGCTCGTGCAGGTGGATGTCGATGGGCGCCTGGTGCTTCTCGGCGAGCCCGAACACGATGTCGAGGTGCTTGACCGGGTCGCGGTCGAGCGTGCAGGGGTCGATGCCGCCGACCACCGCGGCCCCCGAGGCGAGCGCCTTGTCCATCAGCTCCGGCACCCCCTTCTCCAGGAGCAGACCGGCCTGCGGGAACGCGATGATCTCGAGGTCGGCGCGGTCCTTGTGCGCCTCCTTCGCGGCGAGCACGCCCTCGAAGCGCTCGAGGCCGCAGTCCGCGTCGATCTGCGCGTAACTGCGGACGCGGGTGGTGCCGCGCTCGATCATCCGGCCGAGCAGCCGCGTGGTGCGGTCGGCGACCGGACCGTCCTCGCGCCAGTGCTCGCGGTCGTTCATCGTCATGCCCCACACGCCCGGCTTGCCGGTGTGCGGGCGGAAGGGCAGCCCGACACGGTTGGAGTCCAGGTGGCAGTGGACGTCCGAGAAGGTCGGCAGAGCGAGCCGGCCGCGGCCGTCGACGCTCTCGCCGACCTCGGCGCGCGCGGGGTCGTGCGGCCGTACGGCGGCGATCTTGCCGTCCTTCAGCTCTATGTCGGAGGCTTCGCCGCCCCAGGGGCGGACGTTCCTGATGAGCATGGGTGGTGACTCCTTGCTGAGGTCGGGGTGGTGCCTTTGCGGGGTGTCCCACACGTCTCGTGGAGGGCTGTTCAGCGCGCCTCGTCCACGAAGGCCGGGAACGTGGCCGGGAAGAGTTCGTCGGCGTCGCGGCGCCTGAAGTCCCGTTCGCTGTACGCGGCGCGCATCTTGGCGAAGAGGCCCTGGGCCTGAACGCGCAGCGCCTCGGTGTCGACGCCGGGCAGCTCGCCGTCGACCAGTACCGGCCGGCCGTCGACGACGGAGTGGGAGGCATTGCGGGCGGTGCCGTTGAGCAGCAGGGTGCGCACCGGGTCGTCGAGCACGCCGTCGCGGATGTCGTCGAGGCGGAAGGCCACCAGGTCGGCGCGGGCGCCGGGGGCGAGCCGACCCAGGTCGTCGCGGCCGAGCGCGCGGGCGCCGCCGAGCGTCGCGGACTCGACATAGGCCTCGGCGGGTGCGGCGTCCGCGCGGGCGTCGACCACCTTGGCGAGGGGGGCGCCGAGGGCCATGCCGCGGGTCAGGTCCGGCGGGGAGGAGGCGGGGCCGGGGCAGAGATTGAGCCCGGCGCGGCGGTACTCGCCGAACGAATGCAGGACATCGCCGTAGCGCAGCGAGGTCTGCGGGCAGTGGATGACAGACACACCGGCGTGGACGAGGGTGTCCAGATCGCCGTTGTCCTCGCCGTGTACGCAGGGGTGGCGGTCGATGACGATGCCGTGCGGGATGAGCAGACGGGTCTCGAACAGGCCGGTCCGCTCGATGAGTTCGAGCGGTGTGCATCCGTAAAGGCGCTGCACGAGTTCCCGCTCGACGGTGCCCTGGAGGCAGTGCAGCCGGACCGGGACCGAGCGGCTGCGCGCGAGTGCGGCGGGGGCGCGCAGCAGCTCGGGCGTCATCGTCTCGGTAAGGCAGGGGAGCAGGGCCGGGCGCACCAGGGGGGCGGGCAGCTGCTCGACGTGGTCGAGGAACCGCTCGGCGTCCCGCAGGCCGGCGCGGCCGCGCTCTTCGTCGAAGTGGAGATCGCGCCCGCCGTCGGCGTCGACGACATTGACCGCGGAGCGGTAGCTGGGCCCGAGATAGCCGCGCAGTCCGATCCGCCGCGAGGTCTCGGCCATGTCCGCGCACTCGTCGAAGGTCTCCGCCCAGGAGCTGTGCACCTCGGACGCGATCGGCATGTAAGTGGTGATGCCGTGCAGCGCGAGCTGGACCAGCGCGTACTCACGGATCACGGCCCGCTCGGCGCGCGTGAAGACATCACGGCTGCCGCGGGCGTACGTCCGGGACCACTGAAGGCCCGGGCCGGTCTCGGGGGAGTGCCACGAGTCGAGGATCAGGTGGTCGATGTCGGTGAGGGCGTCCAGGTCGATCAGCCCCGGCATGACCAGACGGTCGCCGAGGTCCACGTCCTCATCCACGGGCCCTTCCCAACTGCGGCCCACATGGACGATGGTGTCGTCCTGCCACACCACCTCACCGTCGCGCAGCAGCGCATGCTGCCCGTTCTGGTACGCGAGCACATGGGCGGCACGCCAGCGGGTGTGCACGAGGAGCCTCCTGTGGGTAGGGCGACTCCCGGACTCTAACACTTGGGATACCAAATGCTCGGTGGGCTGGTTGGGCTCTGATGTGGGGATTCGCCAGAATCCAGCGGGCCTTCGTGCTTGCCGACAAATGACTCGGTATACAAATTGTGGCCACCCACATGCCCGTCGAGCACTGCACGGACGATCTCGGATGCGAAAATGGCGTCATGGCAACGGCTGAGGAATTCACCCCCGAGTCGGAGCGGGTCATGAACACCCTGCGCGACGAGATCATCGACGGCACGCGCGCTCCCGGCAGCAAGCTGGTCGAGCGTGAGATCGCCGCCGAGCTGGGCGTCAGCCGGCTGCCCGTACGTGATGCGCTGCGCAGTCTCGTCAGTGAAGGCCTGGTCACGCCGAGGCCCCGGACCTGGGCCGTGGTGCGCGAGTTCAGCCAGTCCGATGTCTCCGACCTCAACGAGGTGCGCTCCGCCCTGGAGACCCTGGCCTTCCGCCTCGCCGCCGAGCGCCGTACCCGCGCCGGCCTGGCCAAACTCCGCGCCGATCTGGACGAACAGCAGGCCGCGTCGGCGAAGGGTGACGGCGGCGCCGCCCGCCGCAAGGCCGCCGACTTCCACCAGACCGTCACCGAACTCGCCGACAACGCACTGCTCAGCGAACTCGACGGGATCCTGCAGAGCAGGCTGCGCTGGCTGCTCGGCCAGCACGACGACCTCGATGTCTTCGCGCACGAGCATGAAGAGCTGTACCTGGCCATCGAGGCGCGGGATGTGCAGCGCGTCGATGAACTGGCTGCCCAGCACCTCGCGACCAGCCGGGCGAAGATCGCGGCGCATCGGCGCGACGCGACCGGCGCCGAGTAGGCGCGCTGAGCAGGCGGGCCGAGTGGGACGGGGCCGCGGGCTCTGAGATCCGCGGACTTTGCGGGCCGCGGGCTCTGAGGTCCGCGGACTCAGGGGCCGCCCGTCAGTCCCGGCGGATCGCCGCCTCGATCTGGGCGAGTTGGGCCCCGAGGAGCTCCTCGAACGCGCCGCGGCGCTCCGCCCCGAGCGGTCGGACCTCACGCGCGAAGTGGGCCAGGGCGGGGAAGCGTTCGGGATCGGCGCCGAGTACCGCGACGCGGAACAGCTCCATGCCCTGCTCGTGCTCTTCCGGGGTGATGGTGCTGACTCCGGCCTCGGAGGCGATCAACGCGGCGATGAGGACCGCGAGCCGGTGGTAGCGCGCCGGAATCTCTTCGTCGGGCAGCCCCGAGGCGCGCAGCGCTTGCAGCACTTCTTCCATCACCAGCCGGGAACCGGCGCCGCCTGACGCGTACCGCCCCCAGACCGCGGCGAGTTGAGGCTGCTGCCCGAACGCCTCTCTCACGCGCAGGGCCAGCGCGGTGATGCGCTCCTTCCAGTCGCCCTCGGCGCGATAGCCCTCCATGGACGCCAGGAGGATCCGGTCGGCGACGGCGCGCAGCAGCTCCGTCTTGCTGCGGAAATGCCGGTAGAGGCTGGAGGAGTCGGTCCCGAGCGTCGCGGCGAGCTTGCGCACGCTGAACGACTCCGCGTCGCTCGTCCGCAGCAACTCCGCTGCCGCGTCCAGGATTTCCTCGGTCGACCAACGCCTGCGACCTGCCATTTCGCCCCTCTCGTCGAGCCTCAGTCTAGCTCATGCACTTGGTGTTGCACGCACCGCGTGCATAATGAGGACATGAGCGTGCCCAGTGCCACCCGTAGCATTGCGAAAGGACGCATGTCGTGAGGAACTCACTGGATTTCACGGCCCTTGACGCCGCCCTCGAAAACGTCCATCGCGCCGGAATGCCGGGCCTGTTCGCCGAGGTGCGTGACAGCGACGAGGTCTGGCGCGGCGCCGCCGGGGTCGCCGACCTCGCCACCGGCCGTCCCGTCACCGCCGATATGCGGCACCGGGTCGGCAGCATCACGAAGACCTTCACCGCGGCAGCGGTTCTGCAGCTGGTGGAGAGCGGTCGGATCGCTCTTGACGCACCGATACGCCGGTATCTCCCGGGGCTGGTCCCCGCAGGGCGCGGAGACGCGATCACGGTCCGCATGCTGATCAACCACACCAGCGGGCTCGCCGAGTACCTGCCGTACGCCTATCCCTCGCTCAAGTCGTTCCCCGCTCTCGCGGACACCGGCCCCGAGAGCCTCGACGACCACCGGTTCACGCGGTTCGACCGCACCGAACTGATCGAGATGGGGGTCACCGCTCCCGCCTTCGGCCCCCCGGGCGGTACGCCCGGGCTGTACTCCAACACCAACTACCTGCTCCTCACCGAGCTCGTGGAGCAGGTCACAGGAACCGCGGCCGACCGGCACATCACCCGGAACGTCATCGAGCGCGCCGGTCTCCGGGACACCGCATTCCCTGACGGACCGCATGTCGACGGGCCGCACTCGCAGCTCTACGAGTCCTGGTTCGGCATGGTCGACCCGCCGCGCGACTACAGCGTCTTCGACATGTCATGGGTGGGGCCGTCGGCCTCGCTGATATCGACCGTCGCGGATCTCAACCGCTTCTACGGCAAGCTGCTGGCCGGCGAGATCATCGCTCCCGGCTCGCTGGCGCAGATGCAACGCACCGTCCCGGTCGTCTCCCAGGAGGGGAAGGTGATCGATTACGGGCTAGGCCTGCACCCGATGGAGGGCCCGGGCCAGGGTGTCTTCTGGGGGCATGGCGGCACGGTCTGGGGTGGGGGAGCGCTGGCCATGACCCGTGCCGACGGCGGGCGGCAGGTGGCCCTCGCGGTGAACATGCAGCGGTGGAACAGGCTCGACTCCTCCGGCACACCGCAGCCGCACCCCGTCGACGAGGCGCTTGCGGCGCTGTACCGCGTGGCCATGTACGGCTGACCCAGCCGGACGGCCGGCCGGACGGCGGCAGCGGATCGATGAGGGTCCGCTGCCGCCGCCGTACGTTCGCCGGGCTCATGCCGGCTACTGCGCGGCGTACCCGATCCCGCTACTGCGCGGCGTACCCCATCCCGCTACTGCCCGACGTACTCGATCCCGCCCGCCACCTCGGCCCGGATCTCCGTGCCCACGCGGCGCGCGAGCAGATCGTCGAGGCGCTCCAGGGGGCCGATCAGGGTGCGCCCGCCGGCCTCGGCGACCCGCACCGCCGCGTCCACCTTCGGCTTCATCGACCCCTCGGCGAAGGCCAGTTGGGCCAGACCCTCGGGGGACGCGGTGAGGATGTCGCGCTGTTCGGGCGTGCCCCAGTTCTCGCTGACGAAATCGCCGTCGGTGAGCATGATCAGCATGTCGGCGTTCAGGTCCGCGGCGAGCGTGGCGCTGGCGAGGTCCTTGTCGACCACGGCCTGCATGCCGATCTGGCGCCCCTTGGAGTCGGTGCGTACCGGCACACCGCCGCCGCCGACGCACACCACGAGCGTGCCGTTGTCGAGCAGCTTGCTCACCAGCGGGGCCTGCATGATGCGGATCGGGTCGGGGGAGGGAACCACGCGGCGGAACGCCCCGCCGTCCTTCGCGATCGTCCAGCGGTACTCGGCGGCGGCCTCCGCCGCGTCCTGTGCCGAGTAGGTCGGGCCGATCAGCTTCGTCGGCCGCTCGAAGGCCGGGTCGGCCTCGTCGACCTCGGTGGTGGTGATGACCGCGGCGACCTCGCGTTCGCCGACGAGCGCATTGGACAGCTCCTGCTGGATCACATAGCCGATCATGCCCTGGGTTTCGGCTCCCAGGATGTCCAGCGGATACGCCGCCACATCCTGGTATGCCAAATTCTGCAGCGCGAGGAGGCCCACCTGCGGGCCGTTCCCGTGGGTGATGACGACCTCGTGCTCGCGGGCGAGGCCGGCCAGCGCCTGGCAGGCCCCTCGCACGTTGGCCCGGAGATGATCGGCGGTCATCGGCTCGCCGCGACGGGCCAGCGCGTTTCCTCCGAGGGCGACGACGATGCGCATGTGATGTCCCTTGCTTTGTCTGCTTGGTGCTTGCGTTCGCTGATCGGACGTCGAATGGTATACCAATACGAACGACGTCGACGGGACCGGGAGAGGAGCCGCGGATGACCCCCGAGGAGTCGATACCCCGCACGGGTGGCCCGGTCCACCTGACCGTGGACGGCGGTGATGCCGTGCTCCTTCGCCGCCTGCGCACCGGCTCCGGCCGTGGTCGCGTCCACTCGGTCTTCACCCGGGTCGTGAACGTCGTCACCCCTCAGGACACCCTCATCGCCCTCGCCGCCCGGGACGCGGGCCACGCACCTCGCACGCTGACCACCGATGTGGCGGACTGGAGCGGGTGGGGGATCGAAGAGGGCCAGCCCGTGACGTTCACGCCGGGGGTGCTGACCCTCGAAGTGCCGTACGGCCCCCTGAGGTTGACCCTCAAGGGCGCCCGCGCCTGGCACCCCGAGCTGCCGTCTCTCGCGCAGCTGGACCGCGATGAACTCGCCGCCGCCGCCACGCACTTGGCGCAGCTCAACCAGGAGCACGGCCCCCTCGGCGGCATGCTCGGCCCCACCTCTGACGCCGGTCCGATGGACCTCGCGATCACCAGGGCACTCGCCGAAGGCCGTACGCGCCTCATCGCCGCAGTCCGCGACCGGGACCCGGACGCCACCCGGGCGGCGATCCTCGCCCTCCTCGGCCTCGGCCCCGGACTCACCCCCGCGGGCGACGACTTCCTCACCGGCGTGGCCCTGCTCGCCGCACTGCCCGGCAGCGCACAGGCCGCCTTCGTCCCCGTACTCGAGGAGGTCCTGGCGGCACACCCCGGGCGCACCACCGACGTCTCGCTCGCCACCCTGCGCGAAGCGGCCGACGGGCGGGCGCGCGACGAACTCCTCGATGTACTGCGGCTGGTGGCCGACCGAGCCCAGCCGCAGCAGTTAGCCGCTCCTGTCCGCAAGGTGCTGGCCATCGGCCACACCTCGGGCAGCGACACCCTGTCCGGCCTGATCGCCGGGCTCCACCTGGAAGAAGAACTGCGAGGTTCGCTGTGAGCACCACAGCAGTCGTACGGAAGAACACGTACTTCGACTCCGTGTCCCTGATGTCCGTCTCCACCAAGGCCAACGGTCTGGACGGGGTCGAGCAGGCGTTCACCGCCATGGGCACCGAGATGAACAAGGGGGTCCTGGACAACCTGGGCCTGCTCACCGACGAGCTGCGCGCAGCCGGCAGCGGTGACCTCATGATCGTCCTGGTCGCGGCGGACGGCACCGACACCGAGGCGCTGCTCGCCGAGGTCGAGGACCTCCTGCACCGCAAGGCACCCGCCTCCGCCGGCGCCGGAGCGGTCACCTACCGCACGCTCGCAAGCGCCGCGGCAGGCGTCGAGGGATCCAACCTCGCCGTGATCGCCGTCAACGGCGCGTACGCCGCGCGCGAGGCCCGTAAGGCGCTCGACAACAACCTGCACGTGATGCTGTTCAGCGACAACGTGGCCGTCGAGGACGAGGTGGCCCTCAAGGAACTCGCCCACGACAAGGGCCTGTTCATGATGGGTCCGGACTGCGGCACCGCCATCATCAATAACGTCGCGCTGTGCTTCGGCAACAAGGTGCGCCCCGGCTCCGTCGGCATCGTCGCCGCCTCCGGCACCGGCTCGCAGGAGGTCAGCGTCCGTGTGCACGCCCTCGGCGGCGGCATCTCGCAGTTGATCGGCACCGGTGGGCGCGACCTCAGCGGGGGGGGCGGCGGCATCATGATGACCCACGGCGTCCCCGCCCCCGCCGCCCGTCCGGCCCCCCACGTCATCGTGCTCGTCTCCAAGCCGCCGGCCGCGTCCGTGGAGAAGAAGGTCCTCGCCGAAGTGGCCGCCGCGGGCAAGCCCGTCGTCGTCCACTTCATCGGCGGCTCCGAGGAAGCGGTCACCGCCGCGGGCGGACACTTCGCCGCCGGCAGCCTCGACGCCGCCCGCCCGGCCGCGCGCCTCGCCCCCATCGAGGCGCCCGGCCCCCACCGCCTCCACCCCGGGCAGGCCGCCGCCGATGTCGTCGCCCGTCTCGCCGACGGACAGCGCTACGTCCGCGGTCTGTTCTGCGGCGGCACGCTCTGCGACGAGACGATGTACGCCGTTCGCGACGCCGGAATCGACGTCTGGAGCAACATCCAGAAAGACCCCTCGTACCGCCTCACGGCCGCCGCGGACAGCAAGGGTCACACCTTCCTCGACTTCGGCGACGACGACTTCACCAACGGGCGCCCGCACCCGATGATCGACCCCACCCCGCGCCTGGAGCGGCTGGTCGCCGAGGCGCGCGATCCCGAAGTCGCCGCTGTCGTCATGGACTTCGTGCTCGGCTTCGGCTCCCACGAGGACCCCGTCGGCACCACGCTGCCCGCCATCGAGGAGGCCCAGCGCATCGCCCGCGAGGCAGGGCGCCACCTGGAGATCGTCGCGTACGTCCTCGGCACCGACCTGGACACCCCGTCGGTCGCCGCCCAGACCGCGGCCCTCGAGGCCGCCGGTGTGACCGTCACCCGCAGCAGCACCGAGACGGGCCAGTTCGCCCGAGAGATCGCACGGAAGGCCCAGCAGGCATGAGCACCTCCTCCGAAGCCGTCAGCCCTGAACTCACCCCGGCCGCACGGCTGTTCAGCAGCGACCTGAACGTCGTCAACGTCGGCCTCGCCATGTTCGATACGGACATCAGCGCGCAGGGCGCCCAGGTCACCACCCTCGACTGGACCCCGCCCGGCGGCGGCGACGCCGAAGCGGCCCGCGCCCTCGACCTCCTGGAGCGTCCCGAACTCGCCGCGAGGATCGACGCCGCCAACGCCGAGGCCGTCGAGCGGATCATGTCGGCCCGCCCGATGCTCACCGGCTTCGCCCGCGCCCTCGACGTGGTGCCCGGCATGACGCCGACCACGATCCTGCACTCGGGCCCGCCCCTCACGTGGGAGCGGATGAACGGCCCGATGCAGGGTGCCGTCACCGGCGCGATCGTCTTCGAGGGGCTCGCCAAGGACCTCGACGAGGCCGCGGAGGTCGCCGCGTCCGGCCGTATCACCTTCAAGCCCTGCCACGAGGCGGACGCGGTCGGCTCGATGGCCGGTGTCACCTCCGCGTCCATGTACGTGCACATCGTCAAGAACGAGACGCACGGCAACATCGCCTACACCAACCTGTCCGAGCAGATGGCGAAGATCCTGCGGATGGGCGCCAACGACCGGAGCGTCATCGACCGCCTCGTGTGGATGCGGGACGTCTTCGGTCCGATGCTCAAGGAAGCGGTCGAGTTCACCGGACCCATCGACCTGCGGCTGCTGCTCTCGCAGGCGCTGCACATGGGCGACGAGTGCCACAACCGCAACGGCGCCGGCACCCTGCTCCTCTTCCAGGCCCTGGCCCCCGGTCTGCTGCGGTCGTCGTTCACGACCGAGCAGAAGAAGGAGGTCTTCGACTTCGTCGCGTCCTCCGACTACTTCTCAGGACCGACCTGGATGGCGATGGCCAAGGCCGCCCTCGACGCCGCCAACGGCGTCGAGAACTCGACCGTACTGACCGCCATGGCCCGCAACGGCGTCGAGTTCGGCATCCGCGTCGCCGGGCTCCCCGGCCAGTGGTTCACCGGCCCCGCGCAGCAGGTCGTCGGCCCGATGTTCGCCGGCTACAAGCCCGAGGACTCCGGCCTCGACATCGGCGACAGCGCCATCACCGAGACGTACGGCTTCGGCGGTTTCGCGATGTCGGCGGCGCCGGCGATCGTCGCGCTCGTGGGCGGCACCGTGGCCGAAGCCGTGCAGTACACGCGGGACATGGGCGAGATCACCACGGCCGACAACGCCAACGTCACGATCCCTGCCCTGGACTTCCAGGGTCTGCCGACCGGCATCGACGTCCGCAAGGTCATCGACACCGGGATCCTGCCGATCATCAACACGGCCATCGCGCACAAGGACGCCGGCATCGGAATGATCGGCGCGGGCATCACGCACCCGCCGGCCGAGGCCTTCACCAAGGCGGTCACCGCCCTCGCCGACGCCCTCGCGTAAGCCGCGAGCGCCGACCAGGAAGCCCTTCGCTGACACCATGAACACTCACCACTCCGCCGCGGACCACGACACCTCCGCGGCCCGGGAACTCGACCCCGAGTACGAGCACTCCCCGGTCCCGGCCGAGAGCCGGAAGTCGCTGTTGACGGTCTCGGCCGTCTGGTTCGGATTCCCGATGATCCTGACCAATGCCGTGCCCGGCGGCGTGGTCGTCGCCATGCTGGGTTTCTGGCGCGGGCTCGCCGCCATCGCCGTGGCCAATCTCGTGATGCTCCTTTACGTGGGCATCCTCAGCCACCGTGCGGGCAAGACCGGCGAGTCCTTCTCGCTCCAGGCCACCCGCACCTTCGGCCGCGCGGGGTACGTCGTCGCCTCGGCGTTCCTCGCGACGGTGGTGGTCGGCTGGTTCGCGTTCAACACCGGGGCGACCGGCGCCACGCTGCACCAGGCGTTCGGCTGGCACGAGCAACTGGTCGCGGTCCTGGCCGGGTTGGGCTTCATAGCCCTGACCTACCTCGGCATCAAGGCCCTGTCCTGGCTCGGCGCCGTGGCCGCACCCCTCTTCGTGATCGCGGGCGTCATCGCGCTCGTGATCGTCGCCCGCGATCACGATCTCGGCGCTGTCTTCTCGTACGACGGGGCCGGCGGCAACGCCACGATCACCTTCGGCGCGGCGGTGTCGATGATGATGGCGACCTTCGCCGACTCGGGCACCATGACGGCCGACTTCACGCGCTGGTCGAGGAACGGCCGCCAGGCCGTACTCGCCACGGTCAGCGCCTTCCCGGTGGCCAGCGTCATCGCACAGGTCACCGGCGGTGTGGTGGTCGCGGCCGGTGCGGTCGCCGCGCCGGCGACCGCGGGCGGGGACTTCCTCCCCATCCTCACGGGCGAGAACTCGTCGCTGCTCAATGTGCTGGCCGCTGTCTTCGTCTTCGTCAACCTCGGCTCGGTGTGCAGCCACTGCCTCTACAACGGTGCGCTCGGCTGGTCGCATCTGACCGGCCGCACCATGCGCACGACGACGCTCGTCCTCGGCGTCATCGGCACGCTCGCCGCGCTCGCCGGCGTCTGGAACCACTTCCTGGACTGGCTGGTCATCCTCAGCGTCTTCGTCCCGCCGCTCGGCGGCGTCCTGATCGCCGACCAGTTCTTCGCCCGCGGCGGCCGCACGGCCATGGACGACCGCCCCACGATGGTGGTCCGTCCCACGGCGTTCGTGGCCTGGGCGATCGGGGCCGCGGCCGCGGGGATCGCCCACTGGTGGGCGCCGCAGCTGTCGGATGCGATCACCGGTCTTGTGGTGGCGGTGGTGGCGTACGCGCTGTTGGAGCGGACGGGTCCCCGTACGGCCTGACGCCTGCTGACGCCTGGGGGTACCCCTTCTACGCGCCCCTGCCCACCGCGGGCAGGGGCGCGGCGGCGTAGCCTCGGGCTCATGGGCGAGCTGTTCCGGCGCCCGCGCCGCACCACCGCACCCGGCGCCGGACACCTCCCGGACTGGCTGGACCTTGCCGAACAGCGCACGCTCCTCGACCAGTGCCGCGCCTGGGCCCGCCCGCCCGCCGGGCTGCGCGAGGTCGCCACGCCGGGCGGCGGCCGGATGTCCGTCCGCCAGTTCGGCCTTGGCTGGCACAGGTTCCCGTACGGCTATGCCCGCACCGCCGTGGACGGCGACGGGGCGCCGGTCAAGCCGATGCCCGTTTCGCTGGTGGAGTGGGGCCGACGTACGGCGGCAGCGGCCCTGGGCGAGGAGTTCGCCGACGCCCCGTACGACATTGCCCTGATCAACTTCTACGACGCGGACGCCCGCATGGGCATGCACCGCGACCAGGACGAGAAATCCCTTGATCCCGTAGTCTCGGTCAGCCTCGGCGACACGTGCGTCTTCCGCTTCGGGAACGGCGAGACACGGGCCAAGCCTTATACGGACGTGGAGCTGCGCAGCGGCGACGCGTTCGTGTTCGGCGGGGAGTCACGGCTCAACTATCACGGGGTGCCGCGGGTGCACGGGGGAACTGCCCCCGCGGAACTGGGACTTGTGGGGCGGCTCAACATCACTCTGCGGGTGAGCGGCCTGCAGTAGACGGACCGACGGGGAGGGTGTCTGTGGGGAACGCGCGCTTGAGTGGGCTGGCCGTCAATCCCGCCGCGCCGGCGGATGTGCTCCTTGAGCTGTTGGCGCCCGAGCACGAGGACGCCTGGTCGGCGCTGGCCGGCCGGCGCGCCTCGTTCCCCGGGGAAGTGGCGGCGGCGATCGTCGCGCACCCGGACGTGCGCGTCCGCAAGGCGCTGGCCCGCAATCCGTATGCGGATCCCGAGGTGCGCGGACTGCTTGTGGACGATCCCGAGTGGATCGTCCGGGGGTGGCTCGCGGGCCGCCCGGACCGGAACCGGCCGGTGCGTCCGCTGCCCGACTGGGTGATCGACCGGATGCTCACGACGTATGACAACGACTGTCTGTCCGAGCTGTTCTCCTCACGCCAGATCCCGTTTCGGGTCCAGCTCTCCTTCCCTCGGCACCCCGTGGCCTCGGTCCGCCGGTATGCGCTGAACGTGTGGGGCTCGCTGACCGCGGCCGAGCGGGCGGCGCTGCTCGACGACCCGCACCCCGAGGTTCGCGCAGCGGCTCGTAACGACCTTCGGCGTCGGCAGGAGGAGGACGACGAAGGAGCGATGGAACGCCGACTCGGGCCGCTGCCCGCGCCGCGCAACCACGGGACCACGCACATCCTGGTGAACTGCCGTCTGTCCGGCAAAGTCGTCGACTGGCTGGTGAACGACCCGGACCGTGACTCCGCCTGGACCCTGGCCCACAACTACAGCACCCCGCCGGACGTGGTCGCCTCGCTGGTGGATCACCCGGACCCTGGAGTGCGCCGGGCCCTGGCCGCCCGCGACGGCCTCCCGCCGGCGCTGGTGGAGATCCTCGCGCGCGACCACGACCCTCGCGTACGCACCGAAGTGTCGCTGCGGCCCGAACTGAGCGAGGACGAACGGGCGGCGATCGACTACGTCGTGGAGCCCGACCAGTACACGGGCGTCCCGTGGGAGCCCCATGCCTCCGCACCCGCCGACCCGGCCGTCTCCGCGGCCCAGGCCCGTTCGGGCCACCCCCTGCGCCGCCGCCGGGCCGCCACCGATCCCGCCCTGCCCACCGAACTGGTCACCCTGCTCGCGCACGACGACGACGCGGGCGTACGCCTACGGCTCGCCCACCACCACCCGGCAGCCCCGCCGCACCTGCTCCTCGACTGCTACCTGTCCCACCCCGGCCCCGACCACCACCGCGCCCTGCTCACCGAGCACCCGAACTTCCCGACCACGGGCCTCGGCGGGCGTTTCGCGACGGCCGACACGCCTGCCGAGCGCCACCTCGCTCTCCTGGACCCCGACTTGGCGGCCGACGCGGCCGAGCGGCTCACCCACGACACGGATGCTGCCGTCCGCGCAGGGGCGGCCGCACATCCACGGCTGCCCGCGGCCAGGCTGACGGCGCTCCTGGACGACACCGAACTGGGTCCCCACGCCGCGGCCAATCCGGCTCTTCCGGCAACCGTGATGAGGGACCTGCTGTCATGATCACCTGTCCCTCACCCGAGGCTCCCTCCGTCGGAATCCGAGGCCCCCTCCGTCAGAGTCTCGACCTCACCCTGAGGGTCAGGGAACTCGAACGCTGAGCGAGAACGTGAGGGAACCTGCCGCTGAACCCCCGGCGGATCATGGGAGACTCGGCGCCATGAACGGCAAGGCGGTCCCCAGTGAAGTGCGGTCAGGATCCGCGCGTTCCCGGCTGGACCGAGGGCGTGGCGCGCTCGGCCCCGCGTTGGAGTTGGTGCATACGGGACGTGCCCCGACCCGTTCCGTGCTCACCGCCGAACTGGGCGTCACCCGGGCCACCGCCGGAGTGGTCGCCGCGGAACTCGAAGCGCTCGGACTGATCACCGTCGAGCCCGGTGCGGCCGGCGGATCGCAGGGCCGGCCTTCTCACCGGCTCACCGTCGCCGAGGACGGCCCCGTCGTACTCGCCGCGCAGGTGCACGCCGACGGTTATCGTGCCGCGCTGGTCGGGCTCGGCGGGCGGATCGTCGCGACGACGCCCGGCTGCGAGAGCGTCGAGGCCGATCCCCCCCAGGGGGTCGGCGCGGGGGTGGGCGCCGGGGGCCGGCTGGCCGCGGCCCCCCGCCCCCGCCGCGCGGGCGCCGGTCTGGCCGTTCCCTCCGCCGTCGAGGACCCCGAGGGACTCGCCCTCAATCCGCTGCACCTCGCCTGGCCGGTCGGCGCGCCCGTACGCCGTATCTTCGCCGAGCGCATCGAGGCCGCGGGCCTGGACGTGCGCGCGTTCACCGGCAACGACGTCAACCTCGCCGCGCTCGCCGAACACCGCCACGGCGCGGGCCGCGGCGCCGCACACCTGCTGTGCGTCGCGACCGGCCACCGTGGTGTCGGCGGTGCCCTGGTGCTCGACGGCCGTCTGCACACGGGCAGTTCGGGCCTCGCGCTCGAAGTCGGCCACCTCACCGTCAACCCCGAGGGCCGGCCCTGCCACTGCGGCAGCCGCGGCTGCCTGGATGTCGAGGCCGATCCGCTGGCCTTCCTCATGGCGGCGGGCCGCGAGCCGGGCCCCGAGGTGTCGCTGCTTCAGCAGTCCACCGATCTGCTGCGCGACGCGTATGCCGAGCCGCAGGTACGTATGGCGGCGGAGGAGATGATCGACCGCCTGGGCCTCGGTCTCGCGGGCCTGGTGAACATCCTCAACCCCGATCGCATCATCCTCGGCGGCCTGCACCGCGCCCTCCTGGACGCCGACCCCGACCGGCTGCGCGCGGTGGTCGCCGACCGCAGTCTGTGGGGACGCAGTGGGGGAGTCCCCATCCTGGCCTGCACACTCGACCACAACTCCCTGGTCGGAGCGGCCGAGTTGGCCTGGCAACCGGTCCTCGACGACCCGATGGGGGCCCTCGCATGAGCGGGGACGAGGCGTTCCGAGAGGTCGCGGACGGCGTGTACGTGGGCCGGGCCGACCGCGACGCGGCGCTCGACCGCGGCTGGCTCCTCGGCCATTTCAAGGATCCGGCCGACCCCCGGCACTGCGCCGAGCTGGAGATCAAATGGGGCGTCCATCCGGTGGGTGACCGACGTGCGGAATGGGCCACCGGCGAGATCCGTACGGCACTCCTGGTCCTGATCAGCGGCCGCTTCCGGATGGAGTTCCCCGGCCGCGACGTGGTGCTCGCCGAGCAGGGCGAGTACGTCCTGTGGGGCAAGGGCGTCGACCACTCCTGGTACGCGGAGGAGGAATCGGTCGTCCTGACCGTGCGCTGGCCCTCGGTCCCCGGCTACCGCGTGGACCCACCGCCCGCCGACTGAACCGAGTCCGCTCGGCCCTCTTTCCACGAGGGGTCGTCCTCGGAGCACCGTACGGATTAGCTTGAGATCAACAGTGGCTGGTGGAGTGGCCCGGAGGAGGTGACCGGCGGATGAAGGAGCACAGACCGACGCTCGAGGCGGTCGCGGCACGGGCGAGGGTCGGCCGGGGGACCGCCTCGCGGGTGATCAACGGGTCCGGGCACGTCAGCGCGGAGTCACGCGCGGCCGTCCTGCGCGCCGTCGAGGAACTCGGCTACGTACCCAACTCGGCCGCCCGCGCACTGGTGCGCCAGCGCACGGACACCGTGGCCTTCGTCGCGGCGGTGACCGACGACCGCGGGTTCTGGGAGGACCCGTTCTACTCGCCCCTCGTGCGCGGCGCGTCCGCGGCCCTCGCCGCCGAAGGCATCCAGCTCCTTCTGGCCATCGCACAGTCCCGGCAGGAGCACGCCCAGCTCACCGCGTTCCTCAGCGCGCGCCACGTCGACGGCGTACTGCTGAGTTCGCTGCACGAGGGCGATCCACTGCTCGGCCGGCTCGACGCGAGCGCCGTACCCACGGTGCTGGTGGGGGCGCCCGCCGGCTACACACCGGCGTACGGCGTCGATGTGGACAACGTGGCCGGCGGACGCCTCGCCGCGCACCACCTGATCGAACGCGGCCGTCGTCGCATCGCCGTCATCACCGGACCACTCAGCATCCGTGCCAGCATCGACCGCTGGGAGGGCTTCCGCGCCGCCCTCGACGAGGCCGGGCCGGCCCAGGGGCCGGTGGCGCACGGCGACTTTTCGCGTGTCTCGGGAGAGGAGGCCATGCGGCAACTCCTCGCCGGTGGCGAGCAGTTCGACGCGGTGTTCGCGGCGAACGACCTCATGGCCGCAGCCGCGCTGGACGTCCTGCGGGAATCCGGCCGGACCGTCCCGGACGATGTCGCCGTCGTGGGTTTCGACGACACCTGGGTGGCCGCGGCCGCCGACCCTCCGCTCACCTCGATCCACCAGCCGCTGGGCGACATGGGCCGCGAGGCAGCGCTCCTGCTGCTCGCCCGGCTCAGGCAGGACGAAGTTCCGGAGCCGAACGTGCTCTTCGGGCCGCGTCTCGTGGTGCGCGAGTCCTCGTAGGAGCAACTCCGGCCCCGCCGCGGAGCGGCACGGTGCACCCCGCTGGGCCCGTCGCCCACGGGCCAGGAATGTCCAAGATCGCGTACCGCCAGTCCAAGGACCGCACAGGTCCCGCCCGTTACGTTGCGCCTCATGACTCCCCTCACTCGGAGGACGCTCCTCACGGCGGGTGGGCTCACGCTGGCCACCGCGCCGCGGGGCGGCCTCCCCCCCCCAGAGGCTCCCGCCGCCAAGAAGCCGCGAGCGCCCGCTGCCGCCCTGGATGTCATCAGCGACATCCAGGGCGATCTCGCCGACTTCGGCAAGGCGCTGGACACCCTGTACGGCCTCGGCGCCTCGCAGGCGCTGGTCATCGCAGGGGACCTGGTGGCGCAGGGCACCGTGCAGCAGTACGAGGATCTCTACGGCACTCTCGCCGACCACCCCCACCCCGAACGGGTACTGGCCGCGCTGGGCAACCACGAGCAGTACAACTCCGACCCGTTCGACACCCAGGTCAAGCGGTTCCTGGAGTACACGGGCATGCCCGATGTGTACTTCCGGACGACCGCGGCAGGCCTGCCGTTGCTCTTCATCGGCACCACCGCACCGGCCGTCAACGGCACGAGCCCGCCGTTCGTGACGCTCGGCGCATCCCAGCTGAGCTGGCTGGACTCCACCCTGAACGAGCTCTCCGGCGAGCCGTACGTGCTCATCTTCAGTCACCACGTACTGCCGGGCACCGTGTCCGGCACCATCGGCTCCGACAAGGCGGGCTTCTACGACCAGGACTTCGTGGACGAGACCGACCTGCTGACCATCCTCGGGCGGCACCCCAACGTCATCTTCTTCTCCGGCCACACCCACTGGGACCTCGCCCGGACCGACTGGGCGGCCCGGAAGATCGTCGAGGGCGGCGACCCGGCCGGTTTCACCGTGGTCAACACCGGCTTCATCCAGACCCTTTACGGTCCCGACGGCAACGGTGGTGAAAGGGCCATCAGCGGCGCCGAGTCGCAGGGCCTGCGCGTCCTGAAGGGCACCGACGGCAAGCTCACCATCGAATCCCGCGACCTTCGACGCAACAGAGTGATCCGTACCCTCCCGGTCTGAGCTGCGGCCGCGGACGCAGGACCCCGCACGCCGTACTCCGCACGTACTCCCGTGGCAGGCGGGCGGACCCATGCCCCCATCAGCCAGGCGACCACCGGCGGCCGCGCTCCCCCGCAGCTCGGGCCTCCGCGTACTCCCGGGGGAGCAGCCGGACGGCCGCTGCCCGTACGACGACCCGGACCCCCTCCACCAGCGAGTCTCAAAGCATCGAGAAGCAATGAGACCCCACCGAGGAGATGGTTCGGATGCAGACCCTGGCGCACTTCGGCGACGGCGGGCCCGGCCCGTGGATTCTGCTCTTCCCGCTGATCTGGGCGGCCGTAGTGATCGGCGGGATCACGCTCCTGCGCCGCACCGTCCGGCGCGGACGCGGACCGCGCGGCCCGTGGCGTGAGCGGCCCGACGCGCAGAGCCCGATCAGCGTGCTCGGCCACCGCTTCGCGTCCGGCGAGATCGACGAGGACGAGTACTGGCGGCGGCTGACCGTCCTGAACGAGGAGTTCGGGCGCCGCGAAGGCCGCAAGGGCGGTGCGGCATGAGCACCGCGACCCTGACCGCCACCGCCGCTCGGGTCGTCGACGCCGTGAAGGTGTACGGCGCCGGCGACACCGAGGTGAGGGCCCTCGACGGGGTGAGCGTCGACTTCACCGCCGGCCGCTTCACCGCGATCATGGGGCCCTCGGGCTCCGGCAAGTCCACGCTCATGCACTGCGCCGCCGGCCTCGACACGCTCAGCTCCGGTTCCGCCTTCATCGGCGATACGGAGCTCAGCGCCCTCGACGACAAGCGGCTCACCCTGCTGCGACGCGACCGTGTGGGATTCGTGTTCCAGGCGTACAACCTGCTGCCGACCCTCACCGTCGCCGAGAACATCACGCTGCCGATCGACCTCGCGGGCGGCAGGCCCGACCACGAGTGGATCGACGCCCTGGTCGATGTGGTCGGCCTCGGCGACCGGCTGCACCACCGGCCGACCGAACTCTCCGGCGGACAGCAGCAACGCGTCGCCGTGGCACGGGCGTTCGCCGGTCAGCCCGACGTCGTCTTCGCCGACGAGCCGACCGGCAACCTCGACTCCCGCGCGGGCGAAGAGGTCCTCGGCCTGCTCGGCCGGGCCGTACGGCAGATGGCCCGCACCGTCGTGATGGTCACCCACGACCCGGTGGCCGCCGCCCACGCGGACGAGGTGGTATTCCTCGCCGACGGACGGCTCGTGGACCGGATGGCCGCGCCGACCGCGGACAAGGTCCTCGACCGCATGAAGGCCTTCGACAGCCGCACCAAGGCGCAGGGAGGATCGTCATGAACACCGCCACGGCGCGGATCAGTCTCTCCTCGCTCCGCGCCCACAAGCGCCGCTTCGCCGGCACGTTCACGGCCGTGCTGCTCGGTGTCGCCTTCCTCGCGGGCACCCTCGTGATGGGTGACACCCTCAAGGCCAGCTTCGGCTCGATGTTCGGCAACGCGGCCGGCGGCACCGACGCCGTCGTCCGCAGTGCCGACACCATCACCACACCCGGCGAGAGCCAGGGCGTGCGCAGCCCGGTGGACACCGCGCTCGTGGACAGCATCGCGAAGGTGCCGGGCGTTGCCGCCGTCGCTCCGAGCATCCAGGGCGCCGGTCAGCTCGTCGGCAAGAACGGCGACCCCATCGGCGGCGCCGGCCCGCCCACCCTCGCCGGCAACTGGATCGCCGACCCGCAGCTCAACCCGTATCAACTCGCCGAAGGACGCGCCCCGCAGACGTCCGGCGAGGTCGTGATCAACCGCGGCGCCGCGAAGAGCGGCGATCTGAAGATCGGCGATACGACGACGCTGCGCACCCCCGACCCGGTGAAGGTGACCGTCGTCGGCCTCGCGACGTTCGGCGGCGCGGACGGTATGGCGCAGGTGACCTTCACGGGCATGACGCAGGCCGACGCGGAGAAATACCTCACCCCCAACCCCGGTGAGGCGGCGACCATTTCGGTCCGTGCGGGGCCCGACGTGAGCCAGCAGCAGCTGGTCGACGCGCTGACTCCCGTACTGCCCCAGGGCGTCGAGGCCATGACGGGCCAGGCGTCCGCCGAGGAGAACACGGACATGATCTCCGGGCAGTTCCTCGACCTGTTCACCACCTTCCTGCTCGTCTTCAGCGGCATCGCGCTCCTGGTCGCGACCTTCTCCATCCACAACACGTTCGCGATCGTCGTCGCCCAGCGCACCCGTGAGAACGCACTGCTCCGCGCGCTCGGCGCCTCACGTCAGCAGGTCCTCGGGGCCACGCTCGTCGAGGCGGCCGTCGTCGCGGTGGCCGCCTCCGCGGCCGGACTGCTCGGCGGAATCGGCATCGCGGCCGGGCTGCAGGCCCTGTTCCCGGCGATCGGATTCCCGTTCCCCGAGGGCGACTTGGTCATCAAGGCCCTCTCGATGGCCCTGCCGCTGATCGTGGGCATCGTGGTCTGCCTCGGCTCGGCGCTCCTGCCGGCCGTACGGGCGGGCCGCACCGCGCCGCTCGCCGCGCTGCGCGAGAGCCAGGTCGACGACTCCGGAGCCTCGCGCCGGCGTGCGGTCGCCGGCGGTGCGCTGAGCGTCCTGGCGCTGGCGATCACGCTCGTCGGTGTCCTCGTCAGCCCGTCGCTCTGGCTGGCCGGCACGGGAGCGGTGCTCGCCCTCGTCGCCTTCGTGGTGCTCGGGCCGGTCGCGTCCAGCCGCGCGGTCCGGATCCTCGGCGGCCCCCTCGACCGGTTGCGCGGCGTCACCGGTGGCCTCGCCCGCCGCAATGCCCTGCGCAGCCCCAAGCGGACCGCGGCGACCGCGAGTGCGCTGATGATCGGGGTCGCGGTCGTCGGTCTCTTCACCGTGTTCGCCGCGTCCCTCAAGGCGACCATGGACCAGACCGTGTCCCGTTCCTTCGCGGGCGATGTCGCCGTGAGCGCGCCGGCCTTCGGCGCGGGCGGCAGCGGACTCAGCCCCCGGCTCGCACCCGCCATCGCCGAGCTCCCCGAGGTCGGCAACTCCGTCGGCCTGGGCAGGGGAGTGGCCGAAGTCGACGGCGCGGGACGCCAGTTGACCGTGACCGACCCGGTGGGCCTGGCCAAGGGCTTCGACCTCGGCACGGTCGACGGCTCGCTTCAGAGCCTGGGCGCCGACGGTCTCGCGATCGCCCGCGACGAGGCCGACAAGCGCGGTCTCACCGTCGGCGACACGGCCCAACTGGCCTTTACCGACGGCAAGAAGGAACCCTTCACCGTACGAGCGGTCTTCGACCGGTCGGAACTCGCGGGCGATTACGTGATCACCCGGGAGGCCTGGGCCCCGCACCGCGCACAGGACTCCGACACGCTGATCGCTGTCACCTTCAAGGACGGTGTGGGCGCGGACGACGGGCGCGCGGCCGTGGAGAAGGCGGCGGCCGCGTACGGCGGTCCTGAGGTGCAGACCCGGGACGAGTACGCGCAGTCCGCGGCCGGCGGCATCGACATGATGCTCACCCTGGTCTACGCCCTCCTCGCCCTGGCGGTCCTGATCGCCCTCCTTGGCATCGCCAACACGCTCACCCTGTCCGTGCACGAACGCACCCGTGAGCTGGGCCTGCTGCGCTCCGTCGGCCAGACCCGCGCCCAGCTGCGGGCGATGGTCCGCTGGGAGTCGGTTCTGGTGGCCGCGTTCGGTACCGCGGGCGGGCTCGCGCTCGGCGGCTTCCTCGGCTGGATCCTGGTCAAGGCCTCGGACGGCGCGAGCGACAGCGCGTTCGCCTTCGCCCTGCCGCCGCTCCAGCTCACGGTGGTGGCCCTGGTGGGCCTCGCCGCGGGCGCGGTGGCCGGGCTCCGGCCGGGGCGGGGGGCGGGCCGGCTGGAAGTACTGCGGGGCATCGCCGCGGGGGGGGGGGCCCCGGAGTGGGGGCTCTGTCCCGCCCGGGCTTCGGCTCGGGCGGGATCCGTACGCTCGCCCACTGCTTCAGCGACCCGCGCGTACCGCCGACGCTCGCGCCCCACGCCACAGCAGGCCGACCGACACGGCCCCCGCCACGATGGGAAGCGTCCCGCATCCGACGCCGGCACCCACCCGGCCATGGCTGTCCCGTACAAGAAAAAGATCACCGCCCGGTCAGCCCACCACGGCCGGCCGGGCGGGAGTCTCGGTGGAGGGGATCGCGCCGTGCATCGGGGATGCCGGGGGTGCCACCGCCGGGGACGGGGGCGGCAGGGTGAACCACACGGTCTTGCCCGCCGGGCCCTGCGGCCGGACCCCCCAGCTCTCGCTGACGGCCGCGACCATCGCGAGCCCGCGCCCGCAGGTGGCCAGCGGATCGGCGGTGCGGATCTGCGGCATACGGGGGTCATGGTCGTGCACGGAGACCGTGAGGTGGTCGAGCAGCAGCTCGATCTCGACCGTGCACATCTTGTCCGGCTCGGCATGCCGGTGGACGTTGGTGAGCAACTCGGTGACGGCGAGCGCGGCACAGTCGATCAGGGGATCGAGATGCCAGTAGCGCAGCTGCGCCGAGACGATTCTGCGGACTTGCCCGATCCGCGACGGCAGGGCCTGGAGCTCCACCGTGCAGTGCCTGCTTGGCTGGCTGATCACGGCTGCGACTCCCCGAATTGAGGTCCGGAAGAAGACGGCTGACGCATCCGGAGTCGCCCCCGGATGTCCCACAGTGGCTGCCTGCTGGGCGGTGGCTGGGTCGCAGCGTGACCGCCGTTGAACCCTGAGTAGTCAGGTGAGTCCAGGGTGACCCAGGGGATACGGCTGTGCAACTTGCGTGACGTACCGCGAGGTCACACGGCGGGGCGCGACCCCCGTCGGCCCGCGGGTCAGCTGCGCTTGAAGCGTCCGGTGGCCTGGCGCACGGCCTCGATGAAGCGGCTCGCGGCGGGCGGTCCCGGCTCGCCGGGAGCCGGGTCGCGCTCACCGAGCGTAAGCGAATAGCGGGTGCCGTTGACGGTGGTGAGCGCTTTGTCCTCGGGCACGAACCAGGGCTGACCGGCGCTCACCTCGGTCAGCGGCGCGCTGTCGATCTCCCGCCCGCTGCTCGTCAGCAGTTCCAGGCGGCCGCCCGCGATGCGCACCTGCCCGGCCCGGGTGAGCGAGCGCAGCCGCCGGCCGATCCGCACGCCCGTGGCCCTGAACTCCGTCTCCGCCATGAAGCTCGCCCCCAAGCCGTCCGCATCCGCCGTGGTCCGCCCCCGCCGTGCACGGCTCGCCGCCGGGGGACGGTGCTGGCAGTCTGCCCGCGATACGGCTCGAGCACCAGTGCCCCTCAGGACGTCGCACACCTGTGCCCCGGATGCGTGTGGCAGGCGTGCGAACTGGGCGCCCCAAGGGTGCCTTTGAGCTCCCCAAAGCGGTGTTTGTGCAGGTGAGAAGCGTGCGTCGGATGTCTATGCTTGAGGCGGAGCAACGGCTTCGCCGAGACGTTTTCAGCGGGCCGGAAGGGCCTGCCGGGAGATCCGGCAGGTATTCGGCAACCAAGGGAGCGTCGCGGTGAGCACGGTGGAGAAGCCTCAGACCTCAGCGGTGATGTCCACTGTCGACGTGGACCGCAGTGACCTCGCGTACCGGCGCTGGCTGAAAGAGGCCGTGCGCAAGGTGCAGGCGGACGCGAATCGTTCGGCCGACACCCATCTGCTGCGCTTCCCGCTGCCCGAGCGGTGGGGCATCGACCTGTACCTCAAGGACGAGTCGACGCATCCGACGGGAAGTCTCAAGCACCGCCTGGCCCGTTCGCTGTTCCTCTACGGACTGTGCAACGGCTGGATCCGTCCCGACGCCCCCGTGATCGAGGCGTCCAGCGGCTCGACCGCCGTGTCGGAGGCGTACTTCGCGAAGCTGATCGGAGTGCCGTTCATCGCGGTGATGCCGCGTACGACGAGCGCCGAGAAGTGCCGGCTCATCGAATTCCACGGCGGGCAGTGCCACTTCGTGGACGACTCGCGCGCCATGTACGAGGAGGCGGCCGCGCTCGCGGAGCGCACCGGCGGCCACTACATGGACCAGTTCACGTACGCGGAGCGGGCCACCGACTGGCGCGGCAACAACAACATCGCCGAATCGATCTATCAGCAGCTGAAGTTGGAGCGCTACCCGGAGCCGGCCTGGATCGTGGCGACGGCGGGCACCGGCGGCACCTCGGCGACGATCGCGCGCTATGTGCACTACATGCAGCACGACACCCGGATCTGTGTACCCGACCCGGAGAACTCCTGCTTCTTCGAAGGCTGGCTTAACGGAGACCCGGGCTGCACCAGCGACTGCGGTTCCCGTATCGAGGGCATCGGCCGACCGCGGATGGAACCGAGCTTCGTGCCGGGAGCGATCGACCGCATGATGAAGGTCCCCGACGCGGCGAGTGTCGCGGCCGTGCGGGCCCTCGAGTCGGCGATCGGCCGCAAGGCGGGCGGCTCCACCGGCACCGGCCTGTGGAGCGCGCTGAAGATCATCTCCGAG
This sequence comes from Streptomyces sp. N35, assembly GCF_016464295.1. Lineage (NCBI taxonomy): Bacteria > Bacillati > Actinomycetota > Actinomycetes > Kitasatosporales > Streptomycetaceae > Streptomyces > Streptomyces sp. N35. The sequence continues at coordinate 56,259 of NZ_JAEIMH010000021.1, forward strand.
ATGGTCGCCGCGGGGGAGAAGGGCAGCGTCGTCACGCTGATCTGCGACGGCGGCGAGCGCTACCTCGACAAGTACTACTCGGACAGCTGGCTCGCCGAACAGGGCCTGGACATCGGCCCGTACAGCGCGGCCATCGAGTCCTTCCTGGAGACGGGGATCTGGCCCAGCTGACGCGGCGGGTCGGCCGCCGGGCGCGCAATCACGCTCTCACCTCGGGGGTGCTCAGGAGCGTCCGCCCCGGCACCAGCGCCGCGCTGTGACCGTCACGCCCTCGTCCGCGAGTTCGTCGACGAGGGCCTGAACTTCCCTGTCCACGAGGGTGCGTACGACGGCGACGCAGCCGGTGGACCGTACGCCCTCGTCATCGACGAGCAGGCCGAAGAAGGCCAACGACTGCGGGGAGAGCCCCGGTTCGGTGGTGTCGATCGGCCGCGCGCCCCACCGGGCCGTCACCAGCGTCGCGTCCTCGTCGCGGCTGATCTCGCCCTGCTGCCGCACGATGATCCGGTCCGCGGTGAACTCCCGGTACAGGCCGCTGATCCAGTACGGCTCCCGCGTCGCGAAACGCTCGGCGGCGGCGCGGTCCGCCACCTCCACGACGTGCACGCTGCCGGTGTGCTCCTCGCCGTCCGCAGAGAGCGTCGGACCGCGCAGGACGAGCCGGTCGGCGAAGCGGTCCATGTACGACCAGTGTGCTTCGCCCTGCGCGATCATCCGGTCCTGCACATCCGGTGCGTCTTCGGCGTGTACGTAGAACAGCATGCGCTGAAGTTACCGGGGAGGGCGCGATGTCCCGCGAGGGGGAGGCCACTACGTCCCGCGAGGGGGAGGCCACGACCTCCGGCGAGGGGGAGGGCGCCAACGTACAGCGAAGGAAGGAGATGCCGCGTCCCGTGACGGGCTACGAAGTGCGCGCCTTGGCGAGCTGCTTGTCCAGCGATGAGACCGCTCCGCGGAACGCCGTGCCGAGCCCCGGCGACGCGATCTTGAAGAACGCGCGCAGCGGAGCCCCGCCGTCCACGGCGAACGTCCACTGGACGCGGCTGCCCGTCCCGGCCGGAGTGATCCGCCACTCCTCGACGAGATGACGCACGCCCGGCGCGTTGGTCTCGTCCACGCGGTACGCGTACACCTCGTCGGGCGTCTTGGCGAGGATCGTCTCCTCGAAGCGGATACCGCCCGCCAGTTGAACGGTGCGCCGCGCGCCCGCGTCGTGCGCCGTGGCGCGCTTGACCGACCGGAACCACGTGGGCAGGGACTCCACTTCCTCGGCTATCGCGTGGTACGCCTCGGCGGGCGTCGCGCTGATCTCGCGCGCGAACACCAGACGCACGGGCGCCACCTCGAGAAAGTCGAGCCCCACCGGGCTCAGTCGGCGTGCCATGGGAATCCCCCCAGTTGAATACAGCAGCTCAGCACCCGTCGGCCGGGCCCGGTCACCATAGCTGAGGGTGCGTCAGATGTGGAAGGACCGCAGTCGCAGGCCGGCCGACCAGGTGCGTTTCACGGACGGCAACTTCCGCGTCCCGCCGGGTCGTTCAGCTCTGCGCCGCTTCGGTGTCCTTGCCCGCGACCACGAGCTGCTGCACCCGGTCCGCGATCTCCTCGCGCACCTCACCGGGCAGACCCGCATCCGTCACCCAGGTGTCCACCTGCTCCAGCCGCGCGAAGGAACTCAGGCCCACCGTGCCCCACTTGGTGTGGTCCGCGACCACCACGACACGGCGCGCGGACTGCACCAGACGGCGGTTGGTCTCGGCCTCGGCGAGGTTCGGCGTGGACAGCCCCGCCTCGACGGAGAGGCCGTGCACGCCGAGGAAGAGGAGATCGAAGTGGAGCGTGCCGATCGCCTGGTCCGCGACCGGCCCCACCAGCGAGTCCGACGGAGTGCGTACGCCACCGGTCAGCACCACGGTCGCCGCGCCCTGCGCCTGGCCCCCGCTGCGCTGCGCCGCGTGGAACACATCGGCCACCCGCACCGAGTTGGTGACCACGGTCAGATCCGGGACGTCGAGAAGGCGGTGCGCCAGCGCGAAGGTGGTCGTACCGCCGGACAGGGCGATCGCGCTGCCGGGCGTCACGAGTTCGGCGGCCGAGCGCGCGATGTCCTCCTTGGCGCTGAGTTCGAGCCCCGATTTGGCCTCGAACCCGGGCTCGTGCGTGGACGCCTCGACCACCGGCACCGCGCCGCCGTGCACCTTTTCCAGGACACCCTGACGGGCCAGCGCGTCCAGGTCACGGCGCACCGTCATGTCCGAGACACCGAGCTTGCGCGTCAGTTCATTGACGCGCACCCCGCCGCGGCGCCTGACCTCGTCGAGGATCAGGGCGCGGCGCTGTTCCGCGAGGAGGTTCTGGTTCTCGCTCACGCCCGCTCCCACTCCTGTTGCCGTCGCGTCGCCCTTCGGCGAAAGAGCCCTCATCTTTGCACGTGACACCGCGTTCCCGTCCCTGCGGTCCCAGGGAGGGAACGGAACCGTACACGGCGAGGAGATTCCGTGACGAGGGGTGCACACGGGCCGGTGGTGGCGGGATCCTGATCTCGCACACGTTCACTCAGTACGTAGGTGACTCACGGGGGAGCTGCTGACCGGTGCAGCGTGCCACGGCGGAGAAGACCGCTCTTGAACTGCTCGTCCACGGCGTGGGCGGGGCCACACCCGAGAAGATGCTCGGTGATCCACGCACCGTACGGATCACCGGCGACGACACCGCGGCCATCTACCGCCGCACCGATGACGCGGACGCCGAACAGCGCCCCGAGGACTACCGGGACAAACCCGTCGCCGAGGCCTACGTCTGGTGCGGCCTGACCTCCGGCAACGGCGCCCGCGCCCTGTGGCTGCTCCTGCTGCCCTTCATGGTGGCCAACCTCGCGCACTGGATGCGCCCGAGCTCGCGCGGGCGCAGGCGCACCATCCGCGTGTACGGGGTCCTGGTCCGGCTGCTCGGCCTCACCCTGACCGTGCTCCTGGTCGCCGCGGCCTGCGAGGTCGCGCTCGATCTGACGGCCTGGCAGTGCGCGGGCACCCCGTCCTGCGCCGACGACCGCGCATGGCTGGGATTCCTCTCACCCGAGGTGTCGGGCGGCGGCTGGTGGAGCCAGCCCGGACGCCGGCTCGCGCTCGCCGCGCTCGTGCCCGCCGCGCTCACCGGACTGCTCTGGTATCTCTCGCATCGCACCTGGAGCGCGTACGAGTCGGCGCAGCCGTATCCGCAGCAGCAGGAACAGGAGGAGGACACGCACCGCAGCGCGCTCTCCCGGCCCGGCTTCTGGTACGGCCGCCCCTTCGTGGCCCGGCTGCGCGCCGCGCACACCGCGGCCGGACTGCTCACGGTCGCCGCTGCGGTCGCCACCTCCGCGGCCCGCCACGACCGTGCGGCCGGCGGACTCGCGCTGCTCGACGGCGCGGGCCGGGTGCTCGAAGGCGTCCTGATCGCAGGCGGTCTGATCGTCGTCTATGTGCTGTGCCGCCGAGGCCGCAAGGACACGACCGTCGACGCGCATCTGGACCGCATGGTCGTCACCGTCCTGCCGCTCGCCTCCCTCGCCGTCCTCGCGCTCTGTCTCCTGTATGCGGGGTGGGACCGCCCCGACTGGGTCTCGTCGGGCCGCCTTCCCGGCGACCAGACCTTCGGCGGGATCACGCTGGTGCAGGGGCTCCTTGTGCTGGCGCTCGCCGTCGCCGCGACCGTTCTGTACCGCAGCGATCCGTTGTCCGGCACGGCCCTGCGCGGACTCGGCGGCCCCTGTGTCGCGATGCTGGCCTGCGCGCTCGGCGGAGTGATGTCGGGCGGTGTGGCCCAGCGCGTCGGCGACTGGCTGGACGGTTCGGCCACACCGGGCGACACCGACGCCCCGCTGCCGGGCCCGCCCGTTCTGCTGTCCTGGCAGGCCGCCATGATTCCGCTGCTTCTCGTCGTGGTGCTGCTGCTCGTCCTGCTCTTCGGCGTCCGTACGCTGCGTCGCCGCCGTCTCGAACAGGCCCGGGTGGAGCGGGAGTACCCGGGGGAGCGGCCGCATGAGTCCCGTACCCGGAAGATCGCCCGGGTGCGTGCGACCGCCGCCCTCACCGACAGCGCACCGGTGCTCATCGGCTGCGTCGCGGCCATAACGCTGTTGCTCGGTGCCGGCGCTCTGACCGGGGCGTGGATGACCGGTGAGGTGCCCGGAGTGGCGGCGGCCGGCGCGCCCGGCTTCATCGGCGGGGCCGCCCAGACCGCGCAGGCGCTCGGATCCTGGCTGATCGGCTTCGGGTTCATACTGTTCGTCACCTGGGGCCGGCGCGCCTACCGTGATGCCTCCGCGCGGCGCACCATCGGCATCCTGTGGGACGTCGGCACGTTCTGGCCGCGTGCCGCCCATCCGTTCGCGCCGCCCTGCTACGCGGAGCGCGCGGTGCCGGATCTGACCTGGCGCATGGCCACCTGGACGCAGAAGACCGAAGGACGTCTGATCATCTCCGGGCATTCCCAGGGCAGCGTCCTCGCGGCCGCGGCCGCCTGGCAGTTGAGCCCCGCGGTCCGCAAGGGCGTGGGGTTGCTGACCTACGGCTCACCGCTGCAAAGGCTCTACGGGCGCTGGTTCCCCGCCCACTTCGGACCCGCCGCGCTCACCGCGCTGCACCGCGAAGTCGACTGCTGGCGCAATCTGCACCGGCCCACCGATCCGATCGGCGGACCGATCGGGCTCGAAGGCGAGTGCGGTCCGGCCGTCGACCATCCGCCGCTCAAGGACCCCTTGGCGTACGGGCGTACGCAGACCCATCCGCTGCCCGCGCCGATCCTCGGCCATTCCGAATACCAGGCCGACCCGGCCTTCGACGAGGAGCGCGAAGAGCTGCTCCAGCGGTTGCGGCCCGCCGTGACCCGGGGACTCGGCGCGGTCCCGTCACAGCCCGGGCCCGACTCCGAGGGATCTCAGGGAAGTTCGGGCAGGTCCTCGGGGTAGAGCAGAGTCAGGTCGTCCGTGTTCACCTCGGCGAGCTGGGCGACCCGGCCCGCATGCCGTTCCACCATCGCCTCGAAGGTCTGGCGCGCGGTACGGCCGTTGCCGAAAGCCGGACCCTTCGGCAGCACCGTGAAGTACTTGAGCAGCGCCTCACCCGTGTGGGGCGCGAGCCGGTACTCGTGCTCCTCGGCCTGCTGCTCCACGATGCTGAGCAGCTCCTCGGGCGAGTAGTCGCCGAAGGTGATGGTGCGCGAAAAGCGCGACGCCACACCGGGGTTGACGGACAGGAAGCGCTCCATCTCGGCCGTGTAGCCCGCGACGATCACGACGACCGCCTCGCGGTGGTCCTCCATCAGCTTCACCAAGGTGTCGATCGCTTCGCGGCCGAAGTCGCGTCCCGAGTCCTCGGGGGACAGGGCGTAGGCCTCGTCGATGAACAGCACACCTCCGCGGGCCTTCTCGAAGGCCTCCTGGGTGCGGATCGCGGTCGAACCGATGTGTTCGCCGACCAGATCGACCCGGGACACCTCGACGAGATGTCCCTTGTCCAGGACTCCCAGGGCGGCCAGGATCTCCCCGTACAACCGCGCGACCGTGGTCTTTCCGGTGCCGGGGGAGCCCGTGAATACCAGATGCCTGCGCGCGGAAGCCGCCTTGAGTCCGGCCTGCTGGCGCTTGCGGCCGATCTCGATCATGTCGGTGAGCGCCCGCACTTCCCGTTTGACGCTGTCCAGGCCCACCAGCTTGTCGAGTTCACCGAGCACGGCGTTCGACGTGCGTACCGGCGCCGGCGACGGTTCGTGCTCCGTGCTGCGCTGCCCCGGGATCGACCCGAGCAGTCCGGGGGTCTGCGTCGCCGTCTGCACTGCCGCCTCCTGGACGACGGGGCGCGTGACCGTGCTCTCGTCACTGGTGCAGTCCTCGACCTGCGGACCGTCCTCGGCGAACTCGTAACCGCCGCGCGCGCATCGCTCCGTACGGCATTTGCGCAGCGTGGTGCGGCAGCCGTCGAGGACATGGAAGCCGTAGCCGCCACTGCCCGTCACACGGCAGCCGTGGAACGAACCGCGGCCCTCGGCCGACACATAGAAGCCCGCCTCCGCGGGCGAGGTCACCGTGCAGCGTTCGATGGAGGGATCGGCTCCCTTGGTGACGATCACGCCGGTCTGCGACGCGTCGATGGTGCAGCCGGACAGCGTGCCGCCGCTGCCGTGGTCACGGAACCAGGCGCCGGTCGCCGCTTCCCGGATCCGGCAGTCGTCGAGCTGGGCGGTCGCGCCGTCGCTCACCGACACGGCGGTGTTGCGTACTTGGGAGAGATCGGAGTCCACCACGTCGACGCGCGAGCCGCGGTCCAGGACGAACAAGGCATCCGGCACATCGTGTACACGGCAGGCATTGAGCACCGCCGTCGCGCCGTCGCTGACCCAGACGGCCGGATAGTCGCCCGTACTGTCATGGATCTCACACTGGTTGGCGTCCACGCGGGTGCCCGGATCCCACACCGAGAGACCGTTGCGCCCGAAGCGGCTCACCGTGGAGCGCGTGAGGGTCAGCACCGAACGCGAGCGAAGGTCCACCGCGTTCTCCGGGATGTCGTGCAACCGGCAGTCGGAGAGGGTCAGTACCGCGTCCGTGTCGAGCGTGACGCCGTCGGCGGTGGTGCGGTGCACATCGCAGTCCGTGAGATGCGCGGTGGCCCGCGAGGTGATCTGGACGCCCGCGCCCTTGATCTCGTACACCTCACAACCCAGCGCCTCGAGCGCCGAGTTCTCCCCGGTGACGCTCAGGCCCGCGCCCGAGGCGTGGTGCACGCGGCAGCGCTCCAGCCGCGGGTGCGCACCGCCGCGCACGACGACACCGGTCTGACCGGCGGCCACGACCTCGCACTCCTCGAACACCCCGCCGCCGCCGTCGAGTACGGCGATGCCGATGCCGGCCGGATTGTCGACGGTGCAGCGCCGCACGGTGGGCCGTGCGCCCCCGCGCACTTCGAGGCCGCTGGCCGAGCGCGTCACGATCCGCAGATCCGCGAGCTGGGGCGCCCCGTCCTCCACGAGCAGCGCGGGCGCCGCCGCATCCTGCCCTTCGAGCTGCAGATCCTGTACGACGGCGGAGGCCCGTACCGTCAACGGCACCCCGTCCACGGGCGCGAGCCGCACCGAACCGGGCGAGCCCTCGGGCCCGCGCAGGGTCACGGCCCGCAGCACCACCAGGTTCTCGCGATACGTGCCGGGGGCGACGGTCAGGACATCGCCGTCGCCCGCCGCCTCCCGTGCGGCGGGGGGGGAGGCGGATTCGCCGGTGCGGGGCCGCCACCCCGCCCGGCCGGTGTGCGTCACCTGGACCGTGCCCTGAGCCATGGCGCTGCTTAGCCCCCACCTCTGCGTATTCGTCGCGTCTGACGCACCACCGTAGCGTGCGCGCGACGACCGCATTGACCGGTCGGCCAGGTCGTCACCGTGACGAGGAACGCACACCGCCGGGCGTGAGCGGTGGCCTCAACTGCCGGTACCGGTACGCCCCCAGTCGGGACCCGCCTTCGCCCACTCGGTGTCCCACCGGTCGTAGCGCCGGCGCAGGATCGACCAGACGGCGAGCCGGCGCAGCCCCTCGATCAGACCGGCCGTGAGACCGGCCGCACCGATTCCGGCGAGCGCGGCATGGACACCGGCGGTGCCTGTGGCCATGGGCGGTGCGACGGGCCTGCCCTGGTCGTCGACCCAGAGGGTGAACGTGTCGCCCACCTGCGGGTGGGCCCTGCCGCTGGCCACGGAGCCGTGCTGCCATGTGCCGTCCGGGGCCTGCCAGTCGGCCTGGACGCGGGCACCGGTGTCCCGATTGCTCGAGGTCTCGGGGTCGGGATCGACGCGGTACTGCCCGGAGATTTTGTCTACCGTCGCCTGTACACGATGCCGGGAGTCATGCTGAACTTGTACCGCACGGTTGAGCGCCGTACTGCTCGATGCCCCGACCGCGGCGCCGACGAGTGGTGCCACAAGGAGCATGGCGAGCAAGGCGGACAGTGCGACCCAGGCCTCCAGGGCGTCGGTCGCGCGGCGCAGCGGATTGCCCCGCCAGCGCCACAGTCCTGTGATCATTTGCAACACTGCGCACCCCTTCCGTGTCCGCGGTGACGGCACGGCACGGTTCAGTACAACAGGTGCCCATAACGGACGGCGTCATCCCTGCGATGGCGCCCCTTTTGATCGCCCCGGGCCCGCCACGGCCGCGGGGCATTCGCGCTGCCTGTGATTCTCTCCCGTGCCCTCGCGATTTCCCAGAGCGGGGTCAGGTTTCGCGGCCCCCTGTGGTGGGCGCAGCGGCTCGTCGTCCGGGCCTGGGCCCGTCCGACGGATCCTGGCTGACGGTCTCCAACAGGTGGGTGACCAGCGGATTGTCGTCGTTCAGGCGCCAGGCGACGGCCACGTGTGTACGGGCGGTGCCGGGTGCGAGCCCGCGGAACGCGACGCCCTTGAGGCGGATGCGCCGGATGCTCGCGGGCGCCAGGCAGACGCCGAGACCGGTCTCCACGAGCGCGCATACGGTCTGCCACTCCACCGCGTGCTGGACCACTTCGGGGGTGAATCCTGCCGCGGTGCACAGACCGATGATCCGGTCGTGCAGGGCCGGTCCGACGGTGCGGGGCAGGAGTACGAACGGCGAGTCCGCCAACTGCTCGACTCGTACGGTCCGTTGGGCGGCCAGTGGATGGGTGGACGGCAGCACGGCCACGAAGGGTTCGCTGAGCACCGTCCTGAAGCCGAGCTCCGGCTCGTCGGTCGGGGGTTCGCGCACCAGACCGACGTCGATGCTCCCTTCGTGCAGGGCGGCGAGCTGCGGTGCGGTGGTCATCTCGTGAATGTCCAGCCGCACGCCGGGGAATTGGTCGCGATACGTGCGCAGCAGGCCGGGCAGGACGGTCAGGGCGAGGGAGGCGGCGAAGCCGATCCGCAGCCGGCCGGCCCGGCCGCTGCCGACATCCCTCGCCGCGGAGAGTCCGTAGGCGAGGGCGGCGAGTGACTGCCGTGCGGCGGGCAGGAGTTCGCGGCCGGCCGGGGTCAGGCCGACACCGCCGGAAGCGCGGGTGAACAGCGCGTGGCCGACTTTGTCCTCGAGGCGGCGGATCTGCTGGCTCAGCGGCGGCTGGGCGATGCCGAGCCGGGCGGCCGCGTGGCCGAAGTGGAGTTCCTCCGCGAGGACGACGAAGGCGTGCAGCTGGGCCAGGGGGAGTTCGGGGCGCTCCATACGCCCAGAGATATCAGAGCATCCACGCAGACGTATTAGACGTATCGGTTTGGGCCGCTTAGCGTTCGGCGCATGACAGAGAGACGTGCGATCCTCAGCGGTTCGGCCTTCGAGGAACAGATCGGCTATGCCCGTGCCGTGGTCGATGGCGACTGGGTGCACGTGTCCGGGACGACCGGATTCGACTACGCGACGATGACGATCTCCGACGACGTGGTGGAGCAGGCCGAGCAGTGCCTGCGCAACGTCGAGGCCGCGCTGACCGAGGCCGGGTGCACGTTCGCCGACGTGGTGCGGGTGCGCTATCTGCTGCCCGACCGCGAGGACTTCGAGCCCTGCTGGCCGGTCCTGCGCCGCTGCTTCGGCGAGATCCGGCCGGCCGCCACGATGCTGATGTGCGGCCTCGCCGACCCCAGGATGAAGATCGAGATCGAGGTGTACGCACGCCGGAGGACCGGCTGACCTGCCTGCCCCGGCGGGTGTGAGTGATCAGTCTCCCTGAGACCAAGCGGCTCTCGGCAGCGACAGGTAGACGCCGAAATCGACGAGTCCGGTGGCTGCGTGGATGCCCCGGGTTGCAGCTTGCCGTCATAGGGCTCCTCGGGGCACTCCACAGCCAGGGACACCAGGTGCGGTAGTACGTCGCCGAGTTCACGCAGGCGGGGCTCGGGCACCGTGGGCGCATAGGTCACTTCGACGAGCGGCATCCTCGACACCCTGGTCGGAGACCGGGCCCAGCCGGCGGGCGGCAGGACCACGCATCCCCGACGAGGGGTGAAGCGACGACGCACGGGCTCAGCCGAGCACCCGCACCGCATCCCCGACACGGATCGTGCCGGTGGTCTCGGGGATCAGGTTCTGGCCGAAGACGAGTTGGTCGTCGAAGCGGCGGTGGCGGGCCAGCGTGCGCAGCGGCTCCTTGCCGCGCTCGGCGGTCGTCTGGTTCGTGGTCGTCACGACGCAGCGCCCGCAGGGCTTCACGACCCGGAAGACAGCCTCCCCGATCGCGACCCGCCGGAAGTCGTCCTCCGCCCACGGGGCGGTGCCCGCGATGACCACATTGGGGCGGAAACGATTCATCGGCAGCGGACCCTCATCGGCATGATCGCCTTGCGCGATCAGTGAGTTGAGGGCGTCGAGCGAGGCGAGCGTGGTGAGCAGCAGCGGATAGCCATCCGCGAACGACACCGTCTCACCGGGCTCGGCGTACTCGGGGTCGATGGGCCGCCGGGTGGCCGGATCGTCGAGATGGACCAGCCGGACGTCGGTCTGCAGATAGTCGCTGAACCAGGCGTGCGCCTCATCATCCGCGAGCACGGCCTCGATCTTGTCCTGCCACACCCCCACCGTCACGGTCTCGTCGGACTCGGGGACGGTGACCGGCAGCGCAGCGCGTCCGGGCGCCGTGAATGTCACGCCGTGGGTCGTCAATTCCGGCTCCACCAGAGCCAGGTGACGCTGCCCGCGCTGCGTGACCAGCCGACCGTCGGAGTCGACCAGGAGCCAGCGCCGGTCACCGGCGAGACCCCAGGGTTCGACCACAGCTGAAGGGGGGGCGGAAGCCCCCCCCGCCCTCCACCGGGGGACCAGGATCCGATGGAGTGGCACCGGAAGCGATGTCGCGGTCGGCATGACACCCATCCTGCCAGTCCGCTCCCCGGCCCCCGCAGCCGGTCGATCAGTAACCGCGGCCGCCAGGATGCTGGCGGTAGTACGGGTCCTCGTACGGCGCGGGCGCCGGTGCGGGCCGCGGGGCGGCGGGCCGCATGGCCTCGTAGCCGGACCCCGCCACCGGGCGCTGCGGCTGCGGCATCGGCTGCGCACCGGCGTAGCCGCCGCGCTGCACCGAAGGCTGCTGCGGGATGTACGGGGCAGGCGCGTGCTGCAGGGGCGCCTGCTGCTGGCCGTAGGAGTACGAGTGCTGCGCGGGCCCTGGCGAAGGGGCGGCCGGCAGTGCGGGAAGCGCGGCCGGCAGGGCGGGCAGATAGCTGCTCGACGTGTCGTACGCGGAAGGCACCCGGATCGGGGCGATCTGCGGCGTACCCCGCTCGGCCACGAGGGAGTCGTAGATCGGGGTGTCCGGGAAGGACGGCGCGGAGTAGTAACCGCCGCCGTAGGTGGAGCGGGGGGAGGTCATGGCACATAAGTTAAGCCCACGATGTGCTGGTTGGATAGCCCTGACATCGGTGGGGCTTGTGTGGAAATCATCAGGACTTGACGCACCCGTTTCGCTTTGCGAGCCATGAGCTCAACTCGGCGGCCCCGAAGTCGCATACGAACGGTCAAAATGTCGCTCAATTGTCCAGTTTGGTTTCGCGGAACCGGCCATGGGAGAGGCACGGCCCGCGCAACCTCGGACTCGGGCGGCGCGGGCCGCGGAACCAAGCGCCGCGGCGAAGGCCCGGATCCGTTCGACTCGGCGGCCTCGAGGAGCAGGAGCCCGGCGCATGCAGGGGGCGCACGACGGGTGGCCGGCTGCCCCCCTTCGGCGCCCTGAGAAGTTCACCCGGGACGGTGAGCGGAACTGCCGCCGTGACCAGGGAAACCGGATCCGGCTGACGGCCGTAGGGCCTGCCTTGTGGATCAGGCCCTAGCGCAGCCCGACCTTGCGGGCGAGCCGGCCCAGACGCCGCCGCACCGTGGAACGCCGGACGGCGGGGGCCGGCGCGGGCAGTTCGGCCTTGATCTGGCGGAAGTGATCGGCGCGGGTCCGGGCGAGATACGCGTCGTCGGTCAGCGGCTCCGCGATCTTCCAGGCCCGTCGGTGATCACCCTCGTAATGCAGCACGAAGGCCTTGGCGAGTTCCAGTACGGACCGGAAAGGGATGCCGCCCGTGTGATCGCGGTCGACTCGTTCCTGCACGGCGGAGATCAGATCGATCTTCTTCTCGATGCTGAAGTCGTCCTCGGCGATGGCCCGGAAGACCTCGTCCGGAATGCGCTCGGTGACCTCGAAGGCCAGGGTCGAGCGGATCGGCGGGCCCGCGAGCTCGATGTAGGGGAGCAGCGCACCGGTGCTGTAGTGCAGCCAGGGCAGCCGCGGACCGGCGAAGTCCTGGTGCAGCAGCACCGATCCGGGCCGAAGGCGCGGCAGAAAGCGCTCGGCCACACAGGTCCACACCCGGGCCGTCTTGGCGATGTCGACATGGAGGAACTCGATGGGCCGCTTCTCCTGCGGGTCGGAGGTCTCCCAGATGTCGCCGGCGTGTATCTCGACGAAGTCGAGGAAGGGTCCGAGGACTTCTTGGAAGTCCTCGAGGAAGGAACTCTGCCCGTCCGGCGCCTTCCCGCCCGCGAAGAACTTCTCGGTGGCGAACGTGCCCTTTCCGACGCGGAAGAAGTCGTACGCGTGCAGCTTCGCCGAACTCCTGTCGAACTCGGGGTTCTCGCTCAGACCCAGTGCGGCGGCGTAAGTGGAACCCCCGCCGCCCGAGCCCAGTTCGATCAGGTCCCCCTGCGCGCCGGTCAGCCGGTGCTTGCCGAGCAGATAGAGAAAGCGCAGCTCGAAGGCGCTGCATTGGGTGTACGGAAGGTTCTCGGGCAGCTGGACGGAATCGAGCTGCGGGTAGAGCTGGCCGAGGGTCGGCATGGTGACCTCATGTCTCGCGCGGAACCGGTGAACGTCGAACGGCGGAGCCAAGTGGTGGGGGGAGAAAGGCACTTGTGGGTGTCGCAGGCTCGCGCGCCCGGATGGATGCGCCATGACGACCCGGCGTACGTGCCATGAACGCCGCATCGCCGTACGACGGTGAATGCCGCGGGACAGCCACCGGCCGGCCAGGAATTTGCCGTGAAGAGCGGAGGCGCCGGACCCGGCGGTCGGGCTAAGTTGTGCGGGAACATCCGGGGTCCCACCGGCGGCGATGCCCGGTGGCCCCGCCGGTGGGGACCTTGTCGACGCGACGACGCGCTAGTGGGGGCACGAATGTCCATGCAGTCCATGCCTAAGGGCTCGAACGTTGCGGTGCCCGCGCCCGCCGTTCGGATCGAGATCGGCTGGCAGTCCGGGCCCGGTGTGCCCGACGCCGACGCCTCGGCGCTGCTGCTCGCCGGCGGCAAGGTGCGCAGCGACGCGGACTTCGTCTTCTACAACCAGGCCGCGCACACGTCGGGTGCGGTGCGGTACGAGGGCAAGCGCGCCGAGGGCGGGCAGACCGTCGACGGCCTGAGCGTGGACCTCGGGCGCGTGGAGCCGGCCATCGAGACGATCGTGATCGCCGCCTCGGCCGACGGCGGCACCTTCGGACAGGTGCCGGGACTGCACATCCGCGTGGTGGACGCGTCGGGCGGGGCGCAGATCGCGCGGTACGACAGCGCGGACGCCTCGGTCGAGACGGCCTTCGTCCTGGGTGAGCTCTACCGGCGCCAGGGCGCGTGGAAGTTCCGCGCGGTGGGCCAGGGATACAGCAGCGGACTCGAGGGCCTGGCGACCGACTTCGGGATCACCGTCGACGAACCCCAGCAGGCGGCGCCCGCCCCGGCGCCGGCCCCTGCACCCGCCCCGGCCCCGCACGTCACGCCACCGCCGGCGGCCTACGTCCCGGCAGCGGCTCCGCCGCCCCCGGCCGCCCCGCCGGCCGCGCCCGCTCCCCTCCCGCTCACCAAGGTGACGCTGGCCAAGAACGCGCCCCCCGTCTCCCTCCCCCAGCAGGGCGGCACCTCGGGCGGGATGCGCATCAACCTCAACTGGGAGGTGCGCAAGCAGTTCAAGGGCTGGGGCGCCAAGCTCGGCCGCGCCGTCGCCATGCACTCGGACCTCGACCTCGACCTGTGCGCGCTCTACGAACTGTCCGACGGCCGCAAGGGCGTGATCCAGGCGCTCGGCAACGCCTTCGGAGCGCTCGACCGCCCGCCGTTCATCCACCTCGACGGCGACGACCGCACGGGCGCCAACGCCTCGGGCGAGAACATGTCGATCAACCTCGACCACAAGAACGCCTTCCGGCGCATCCTGATCTTCGTCACCATCTACGAGGGCGCCCGCAGCTTCGCCGACCTCAACGCGACGGTGACGCTGACCCCGCAGCACGGCGCGTCGATCGACTTCTCGCTCGACGAGTGCACGGTCCCTTCGACGGTCTGCGCCCTGGCCCTGCTCACCAATGAGCACGGCGACCTGCTCGTCCGCCGCGAGTCCCGCTTCCTGGTCCCCGAGCGCGGCGTCAGCCCGCAGCGCACCGTCGACTACGCGTACGGCTGGGGCCTCGACTGGACCCCGGGCCGCAAGTGACGCCGCGGCTTCACTGATCGGGGGCGGGTTCCGTGCGGTCGGGCCGCGCATAGGTGCGGCCCTTCCACGCGGCTCCGCGCCCCCGGTAGTGCTGCACGGCCGAGTCCACGGTCATCAGCAGATACAGCACCGCCGTCGCCGGCAGCAGCGGCGCGAGCCGGAGCGGCTGCCGGTAGTAGCGGAGCATCGGGATGTACGTGGCCGTCATCACCAGCCACGCCAGACCGGCCGCCCATGCGGCCGTTCCGTCCCCGGTGGCGAGCGCCAGGACCAGACCGGCCGGCGGCACCACGTACACGAGCAGCAGCCCCGCGACCGTGCCGAGCAGCAGCAGCGGCTGGTGGCGCAACTGCGCGTACGCGCTGCGCGAGACCATCCGCCACAGATCACCGAGCCGCGGATACGGGCGGATGCTGTCGACCTTGTCGGCGAGCCCCAGCCAGATCCGGCCGCCCGTCGACTTCACCGCCCGTGCAAGGGCCACGTCGTCGATCACCGCGTGCCGGATGGACTCCGGCACCCGCGCCCGGGCGGCCGCCTCGTCGCGCAGCAGCACGCACCCGCCCGCCGCGGCCGCCGTCCGCGGTCCGTCCACGGCGATCCCGCGGAACGGATACAGCTGCGCGAAGAAGGAGACGAACGCCGGAACGATCAGCCGCTCCCAGACGCTCGCGGCCCGCAGCCGCGCCATCTGCGAGACGAGATCGAACCCGGAGCCATGCGCGGCCGCCACCAACTCCCGCAGGCTGTCCGGCTCATGGGCGATATCGGCATCGGTCAGGAGCAGGTAATCGGGCTGTTGAGCGCTGCGAGCCTCGGCGATCCCGTGCCGCACCGCCCACAGCTTCCCCGTCCAGCCGGCCGGCGGTTCGCCCGGCGTCGTCACGGTCAGCGGCAGCCCGCCGTGCTGACCGGCGAGCGCACGGGCCAGCTCCCCGGTGCCGTCCGAGCTGGAATCGTCCACGAGGAAGATCCGCGCCTCACCGGGGTAGTCCTGCTTGAGCAGTGAAGGAAGGCTCAGCGGGAGTACCGCGGCCTCGTCCCTGGCCGGTACGACCAAGGCCACCGAGGGCCAGGACGCCGGCGTGCGGCGGGCGGGCAGCCTGATGTCCGTACGCCAGAAGAAGCCCTGCGCGAGCAGCAGCCACAGCCAGGCGGCGAGCGACGATACGGCGGTCCAAGCGAGTGCGCTCATCCTGGGGATGATGCCCCACGCCACGGCCGCGAGGGCGCAATCATCTATGGTGGGCCGGGTGAAGATCGCGCTCCTGGACTCCGGAATCGGCCTGCTCCCCGCCGCCGCCGCGGTACGGCGCCTGCGGCCGGACGCCGATCTCGTGCTCACCTGCGACCCCGAGGGAATGCCCTGGGGCCTGCGCACCCACGAAGACCTCACCGGCCGCGCGCTGGCCTGCGCCGAGGCCGCCGCGGCCCGCCGGCCCGACGCCCTGATCGTCGGCTGCAACACGGCCTCCGTGCACGCGCTGCCCGCCCTGCGCGCCCGTCTCGAACCGCAGATCCCCGTGATCGGGACCGTCCCCGCCATCAAGCCCGCCGCCGCGGGCGGCGGACCCGTCGCGATCTGGGCCACGCCCGCCACCACCGGCAGCCCGTACCAGCGGGGCCTGATCGGCGAGTTCGCGGCCGGAGTCGACGTCACCGAAGTGCCCTGCCCCGGCCTGGCCGACGCCGTCGAGCACGCCGACGAAGCGGCCATCGACCGGGCGATCGCCGCGGCCGCCGCCCTCACGCCGAAGAACGTGCGCGCCGTCGTCCTCGGCTGCACCCACTACGAGCTGGTCGCGGAGCGTATCCGCGCCGCCGTGCAGCAGCCCGGCGAAGCACCCCTCGTCCTGCACGGCAGCGCCGGCGCCGTCGCCGCCCAGGCCCTGCGCCGCATCCACCTCGAGCCCGCACCCGACGTCCCCGCCACGGGGTCGCTGACCGTGCTGCTCACCGGCCGGGAGGGCGACCTCCCCGCGGCCGCGCTCGCCTACGCGGAAGGCCGCCGGCTCAGGGTCTCCAGCGCCGCCCACTGAGTCCGCAGGACCCGTGGGACGCATTGGGCAGGACCCGTGGGACACCTGGGCAGGACCCGTGGGATACATGGGTCGCACAACTGAATGTCACGCTCCGCGATCCCGTGCCTTCGCAGCGGAACACTAGTAGCCTTCACGCCATGAAGGACCCCCACGAAGAGCGGGGCGTACAGCCCCAGCCGGAGATCTGGACCGGCCGTGCCACGAACCGTGTGCAGTGGCTGCTCGCCAGCTTCGGCGCGGCCTGCATGGCGCTCGGTATCGAGCTGGCCGTCGACTCGCCCTGGACCTCGGGGCTCGCGCCCCTGGTGATGGCGGTGGTCGGCTGCGTCACGGCGGGACTGCTGATGCTCTTCGGCACCCTGGCCTTCGTTCATGTGGCGGTACGGGTGGACACCGAAGCCCTCGAAGTGCGCTGCGGACACATGGGTCTGCCCAGGCGCCGCATCCTGCTCGACAATGTCGTCGCCGCCGAGTTCGCCCCGCGGATCACGCCGCAGCAGTGGGGCGGCTGGGGCTGCCGCTGGCGTCCCGAGAAGGGCACCGCCGTGGTCGTACGGCGTGGTGAGGGACTGGTCCTGAACCTGGGCGACGGACGGAAGTTCACCGTCACCGTCGACGACGCCGAAGCGGCGGTGCACTTCATCCGCGAACGCCTCAGGCTGCCCACCGCCGGTCCCGCGCAGGGCGCCTGACGTCCGCTCTGCGCCAGGGCGCGGGGCGCCTGGCCTCCGGTTCGTCGGAGGCCCTTGGCCTGGTCACAGCCGCGCGCCGTAGACTCCGCGGCGTGACAGCCACCATCGCCCCGACCGGCGAGCAGACCCTGCCCGCACCCGAGCCGCGCGGCCGACGGCTGCTGCGCGGGCTCGTTCCCGCCGCGGCGGCCGCGCTGAGCGGGGTGCTCCTCTATGTGAGCTTCCCGCCGCGCACCCTGTGGTGGCTGGCGCTGCCCGCGTTCGCGGGGCTCGCGTGGTGTCTGCGCGGCCGCGGCTGGAAGAGTGCGCTCGGCCGCGGTTACCTCTTCGGCCTCGGTTTTCTGCTGCCGCTGCTCGTGTGGACGGGTGTGGAGGTCGGCCCTGGTCCGTGGCTCGCGCTGGTCGCGATCGAGGCGCTGTTCGTCGCGGTCACCTCGGTCGGCATCGCCGCCGTGTCCAAGCTCCCGGGCTGGCCGCTGTGGGCGGCCGCCGTGTGGACGCTGGGCGAGGCGGCCCGGGCACGGGCGCCGTTCGGCGGTTTCCCCTGGGGGAAGGTCGCGTTCGGGCAGGCCGACGGGGTGTTCCTGCCGCTGGCCGCGCTGGGCGGCACTCCGGTGCTCGGTTTCGCCGTGGTGCTCTGCGGGTTCGGTCTCTTCGAGGCGGTACGGGTGTTCCTCGCGTACCGCCGTACCCGCACCCTGCACCGGGGCACGGCGGCCGTGGCGCTCGCCGCCGTCGCCGTGCCGCTCGTCGGTGCCGTCGCCTCGCTGCCCCTGGTCTCCGACGCGGCCGAGAACGGCACCGCCACGGTCGCCGTCATCCAGGGCAACGTTCCGCGGGCGGGACTCGACTTCAACGCCCAGCGCAAGGAGGTCCTGAACCACCATGTGAAGGAGACGCTGCGGCTCGCCGAGCGGGTCCGTGAAGGCAAGGCGAAGAAGCCCGACTTCGTGCTCTGGCCGGAGAACTCCTCCGATATCGACCCCTTCCGCAACCCCGACGCGTACGCCGACATCGACGCCGCCGCCAAGGCCGTGGGCGCGCCCATCTCCGTCGGCGGTGTGGTCGAGGCCGACGACGGCCGGCTGCTCAACGAGCAGATTCTCTGGGATCCCGTGAAGGGGCCCACCGAGACGTATGACAAACGGCAGATCCAGCCGTTCGGCGAGTTCCTGCCGCTGCGCTCAGTGGTCGACATGATCAACCCCGAGTGGGGGTCCATGGTCCGCAAGGACTTCAGCCGGGGCAGCAAGCCCGGAGTGTTCACCATGGGCGGCGCCGAGGTGGGGCTCGCGACCTGTTACGAGGCGGCGTTCGACTGGGCCGTGCGCGACACGGTCACCCATGGCGCCCAGTTGATCTCCGTGCCCAGCAACAACGCCACCTTCGACCGCAGCGAGATGACCTACCAGCAGCTCGCCATGTCGCGGGTCCGCGCGGTCGAGCACAGCCGCACCGTCACCGTTCCGGTCACCAGCGGGGTCAGCGCCGTGATCATGCCGGACGGCGAGATCGTGCAGCGCACCACCTGGTTCACCGCGGACACCCTGGTCGCCGAGGTGCCGCTGCGCTCCTCGCAGACACCGGCCACCAAGCTCGGCATCGCGCCCGAACTTGCCTTGGTCGCCGTGGCCTTCGGCGGGATCGGCTGGGTCATCGCACGGCGGGTGCGGGCCCGGGGCGACGCCGCGAAGTGACGGCGGCGGCCGCGAGCAGCGCCGCGGCGGCCGAAGCTCCGGCGAGCAGCACGAAGAGCGCGGCATGGCCGCCCAGGGCGGCGGCGAGGCTCGCGCCCGCCCAGGGTGCGAGCGCTGCCGCGACGGTGGCCGGTGCGGCAAGGAGCGCCGAGAGGCGGCCGTAGGAGCCGGTGCCCCAGCGGGCGGCGACCGCCGTCGCCTGCAGGAGGGTCAGGTTGCCGCGGGCCATGCCGGCCGCGACGGCCAGGAGGATCAGGGGCGGGACGGGACCGGGTACGAGCCCCGGGGCGCCGGTGGTGGCGCCGCCCGCGGCGATCAGGGTGACGGTGCGGGTGGTGACGCCGGTGCGTCCGGCGAGCGTGGAGTACAGGGCGCGGCCCAGGGTTTGGCCCGCGCCGCCGAGGCCGAGAGCCCAGGCGGCCGCGGTGGGGCTCGCACCTCGTTCGGTCATGAGCGGGACGATGCCGATCACGACCGCGTACACCGCGAATCCGGAGAGGGTGAACGCGGTGGCCAGCAGGACGAAGGGGCGGCTGCGGGCAACCGATCCGTTCCTGCCGTTCTGTCGGGCCGGAACCACGGGGGCCGGTGGCCACGTGGCACGCAGGGCGAGTGCGTGGGCGGGGATCGTGACGGCGGCCAGGATGACGGCGAGGACGGCGTAGGTGCTGCGCCAGCTGAGGTGCGTGACGAGTGCGGCGGTCAGTGGGGCGAAGAGGGTGGAGGCGAGGCCGCCGGCGAGCGTGATGACGGTCAGGGCACGGACGCGGTCCGGCCCCCACCAGCGTGTCACGGCGGCGAAGGCGGGCTGGTAGAAGGTCGCGGCCATGGCCGCGCCGCCGAGTGCCCAACCGGCGAAGAACAACGGCAGGCTGGGGGCGCTCGCGACCATCAGGACGGCGACGGTGGCGAGGACGGAGCCGCTGGTCATGACGGCACGCGGACCGTGCCGGTCGAGGACGCGGCCGACGGGGATGCCGACAGCCGCCGAGATCAGCAGAGCCAGGGAGAAGGCGGCGGTGGCCGTGCCGGTGGACCAGCCGGTGTCGGCGGTGATGCGGGGGAGCAGGACGGGGAACGCGTAGTAGACGACTCCCCAGCCGGTGATCTGGGTGGCGCACAGCGCGGGCAGGACGGCGCGGGGCCGCGACCGGTGGTGGTGCGTACCGGTCGCGGCCCCGTCGGTGCGGGCCTTGGGCACGTTGCTCAGCAACCGCCGGAAGCGGGGGCGCCGAGCGGGACGAGGGCGGGGGCGCCGCAGCAGCCCGCGTCGGCCTGGGTCTCCTGTGCGGCGGCCTCGTCGAAGAGGCCCGCACCGCCGCATACGCCCGTCTCCGGCAGGGTCAACTCGACGCGCTCCGCGGCATCCTGGTCGCCGGCGAGCGCGGCGGCGATGGAGCGGACCTGCTCGTATCCGGTCATCGCGAGGAAGGTGGGGGCGCGGCCGTAGGACTTCATGCCCGCCAGGTAGACGTCCTGCTCGGGGTGGGAGAGCTCCTTGACGCCGTGCGGGTAGACGGTGCCGCAGGAGTGGACGTTCGGGTCGATCAGCGGGGCCAGCTCGACCGGGGCCTGCAGCCGCTCGTCGAGGGCGAGGCGCAGCTCGTCGACGAAGGAGAGGTCGGGGCGGAAGCCGGTCAGGCCGATGACCTCGTCGACCGGGTCGAGCCGGCGGCCGTCCTCGCCCGCCAGTACCAACTGTCCTTGCTGGGCGGCGATTTCGTATGTACGGAAGCCGGTCACGGCTGTGGCGTACCCGTTGTCCACCGCAGCCTTGGCCGCGAGGCCCAGCGCACCGCGTGCGGGGAGCTGGTCGGACGCGCCGCCGCCGAAGGTGCTGCCGCTGATGCCGCGGCGCAGGACCCACACCGCATGGGTACCGGGCTCCTCTTTCGCCAGCTCGGCGAGGGCGGCCAAGGCGGTGAAGGCCGAGGCGCCGGAGCCGACGATCGCGGTGCGCTTGCCCGCGTAACGGGCCCGTACGGCGGGGTCCTTGAGGTCGGGGACGCGGTACGAGATCCGGCCGGCGGCGGCTCGCTCACCGAGAGCGGGCAGACCGTCGCCGCCGGGCGGGCTGGGGGTGGACCAGGTGCCGGAGGCGTCGATGACGGCGCGGGCGAGGATGCGCTCCTCGCGCCCGTCCGCGTAGGTGACGTGGACGGTGAAGGGCTGCTCCTCGCGGTCGGCGTCGACCACGCGGTCGCGGCCGGTACGGGAGACACCGGTGACGGTGGCGCCGAAGCGGACCTGGTCGCCCAGTACCTCCGCGAGGGGCTGCAGGTACTGCTCGGCCCAGTCGCCACCGGTCGGGTAGGCGGCGCCGTCCGGCTTGACCCAGCCGGTGGGCGCGAGCAGCTTCTCGGCGGCCGGGTCGACGACCTCGGCCCAGGTGGAGAAGAGGCGGACGTGCGACCAGTCGCGGACCGCGCTGCCCGCCGAGGGACCGGACTCGAGGACCAGGGGTTCCAGACCGCGTGCGGTGAGCTGGGCGGCGGCGGCCAGGCCGATGGGGCCGGCTCCGATGACCAGGACGGGCAGGGTGGTGGTGGGCGTACTCACGGCAGGGTCCCCTTTGTTTCGACGTTTGTCGATGACTTCGGCGTCAGCATGGCACCTGATTCGATAGACGTCAACATAGATGTTTGTCGAATACCTGGGTAGGGTTGACGGTATGCCCACCACGAAGAGCCTGCCGCTGCTGGAACCGGAGACCGCCGAGACCGCGACGCCCTGCTGCCCGCCTCTGACGGAGCGCACGTTCACCGCCGAGGAGGCCGAGCGGACCGCGAAGATGTTCAAGGCTCTCGGTGATCCGGTACGCCTGCGCCTGTTCTCCGCGGTCGCCTCGCATCCGGGCGGCGAGGCATGCGTATGCGACATCTCCGACGTCGGCGTCTCCCAGCCGACGGTCTCCCACCACCTCAAGAAGCTCAAGGAGGCGGGCCTGCTCTCCTCCGAGCGGCGCGGCACCTGGGTGTACTACCGGGTGGAGCCGTCCGTGGTGACGGCGATGGGCAACCTGCTGGCGCCTGCGGGGAATTGACCGCCCTTACGAGCGCAGGGACTCGGCGATCGCGCGTGCCGCGTCGCGCGCCGGGCGGCCCACTCCGATGAGGGTCGCGGTGGCCGGGCCGGTCCAGTCGCCGTATCCCAGCAGGTGCAGCCGCGGTTCGTCCGCGGCACGCGTGCCGATGGTGCGGATACGGCCTCGCGCGCCGCGGAGCCCGAGCGGCGTCAGATGTGACAGGGCGGGGCGGAAGCCGGTGCACCAGATGACGGCATCGGCTGCTGCCCGGGTGCCGTCGGCCCACTCCACACCGTCACGGGTCAGCCGTACGACCATGGGCGAGGCCTTGAGCAGGCCCGCATCCCGCGCCTCGCGCACCGGCGGCACGGCGACGATGTCGCCAAGCGAGGCGACGCCTGCGGTGTCCCTCTGCCCGTTCTCCAGGGCGCGGCGGCGTGCGGTGGCCGCGTCGAACAGGGCGCGCCCGTCGATGTCGTCGGCCAGGAAGCGCGGAGGCCGCTGGGTGACCCAGGTCAGTTCGCTCCCGTACGCGAGATCGGCCGCGATCTGTGCGCCGGAGTTGCCGCCGCCGACCACCACGACGCGTCGTCCGGCGAAGTCGGCCGGGCTGCGGTACTCGACGGTGTGCAGCTGCGTCCCGCCGAACTCGGCACGCCCTGGGACGGCCGGGATGAACGGGCGCCACCAGGTGCCGGTCGCGCTGATGACGGCGCGCGCCCGCCAGGTCCCGGAGTCGCTCTCGACACCGAGGAACTCCCCGTCGCGGTGGACGCCTCGGACGTGTACGGGCCGTAGCACCGGCAGTTCGTAGCGCCGCTCGTAGTCGCTCAGGTAGCGGACGACATGCGCCGCGTCCGGATACACCTCGCCGGGCTGCCCGGGCATGGGCCGTCCCGGCAGAGACGAATAGGCCGCGGGGGAGAACAGATGCAGCGAGTCCCAGGTGTGCTGCCAGGCGCCGCCCGCCGCGGCCCGGGCGTCGAGGATGACGAAGTCCAGGCCGAGGCGGCGCAGGTGGTAACCGGCGGCCAGCCCTGCCTGGCCGCCGCCCGTCACCACCCCCTCGGGCTGCCCCGTCACGGCGTGGGCTCGGCCGGGGCGAACCTCTTGCGCCCGGCCAGCGCCACGTAGACGAGCGCGATCAGGACCGGCACCTCGATCAGCGGTCCGACGACACCCGACAATGCCTGCCCGGACGTCACACCGAAGGTGGCGATGGCGACCGCGATGGCCAGCTCGAAGTTGTTGCCGGCCGCCGTGAACGCGAGCGTCGTGGTGCGGTCGTACGCGAGCCCGATCGCCTTGCCCAGCGCGAATGTGCCGAAGAACATGATCGCGAAGTAGACGAGCAGCGGCAGTGCGATGCGGGCCACGTCGAGCGGCTGCGAGGTGATGGTCTTGCCCTGCAGGGCGAAGAGGATGACGATCGTGAAGAGCAGGCCGTACAGCGCCCAAGGCCCGATCTTCGGAAGGAACTTGGACTCGTACGACTCGCGACCGAGCTTCTTCTCGCCGATGCGGCGCGTCAGGAAGCCGGCGAGCAGCGGGACACCGAGGAAGATGACGACGTTCAGCGCGATCTTCCACATCGAGATGTCGAGCCGCTCGCCCTCGCCGAGGCCCAGCCAGCCGGGCAGCAGATCGAGGTAGAACCAGCCGAGCAGGCCGAACGCCAGCACCTGGAAAACCGAGTTGAGCGCCACGAGTACGGCGGCCGCCTCGCGGTCGCCGCAGGCCAGGTCGTTCCAGATGATGACCATGGCGATGCAGCGGGCGAGCCCGACGATGATCAACCCCGTGCGGTACTCGGGCAGATCGGCCAGGAAGACCCAGGCCAGCGCGAACATCACCGCGGGGCCGACGATCCAGTTGATGACCAGCGACGACACCATGAGCTTGCGGTCGCCGGTGACCGCGTCGAGCTTGTCGTAGCGGACCTTGGCGAGGACCGGGTACATCATGATCAGCAGGCCGAGGGCGATGGGCAGCGAGATCCCGCCGATCTCGACCTTGGCGAGTGCGTCGTCGAGGCCCGGGATCACGCGGCCCAGGCCGAGTCCTATGGCCATGGCGAGCAGGATCCACACCGCCAGGAACCGGTCGAGCGTGGAGAGCTTGGCGACGATCGAGGCGTCCTCGCCGCCCTTCGGCGGTGAGGCGGTGCCGGGTTCGGTCGCGGTCATCAGCAGGCTCGCTTTCGGTTCGTCTCGATCGTCGTACGCGCGGTGGCGGCCAGCTCGCCGAAGGACGCGGCAAGCGCCTCGATGACCTCGGGCTTCAGCTTGTAGTACGTGAATCGGCCGCAGGGCTCCGTCTCCACCACGCCCGCTTCGCGCAGCACGCGCAGATGGTTGGAGAGGTTCGTCTGCCGGGCACCGGTCTCCTCCACGAGGTGGGTGGTGCACAGGGTCTCGTGGGCGAGCAGGGTCACGATCTGAAGCCTGAGCGGATCGGCGATGATCCGGATCAGATCAGTGGTGGCTGACGTCATCATGGACTGATACTGTCACATCAGTGGTCGCTGACACCACTCGGCGCTGATCCGATCCCCGATCGTCGATCCGTGAAGGGGGATCCACGAAGGTGGATCCCGTGATCGTGGATCCGTGATGGTTGGTCGGATCCACGATCGATCGCCCCGCGCGCCGCAATCAACGCGAGACAAGAGAGACCCCGCGATGTCCGAGAAGCCGTCCGTTCTTTTCGTGTGCGTCCACAACGCCGGCCGTTCCCAGATGGCGGCCGCCTGGCTGACCCACCTCGCGGGCGACCGGATCGAGGTCCGCTCGGCCGGCTCCAACCCCGGCGACGCCGTGAACCCCGCCGCCGTCGAGGCCATGGCCGAGGTCGGCATCGACATCTCCGCCGAGACTCCGAAGCTGCTCACCGTGGACGCGGTCAAGGAGTCCGACGTCTGCATCACGATGGGCTGCGGCGACACCTGCCCCGTCTTCCCCGGCAAGCGGTACCTGGACTGGGAGCTGGAGGACCCGGCGGGCCAGGGCGTTGCGGCCGTGCGTCCCATCCGCGACGAGATCAAGGTCCTGGTCGAGGGTCTGATCGCCGAGATCGCGCCGGAGAAGTCCGTATGAGTACGGAGAGCGGCACGACGGGCGGGATACGCAACGTCATCATCATCGGCTCGGGCCCCGCGGGCTACACCGCAGCCCTCTACACGGCCCGCGCCGGCCTCGGGCCGCTGGTCTTCGGCGGCGCCGTCTTCGTCGGCGGCGCACTGACCACCACGACCGAGGTGGAGAACTTCCCCGGCTTCCCGCAGGGCATCGACGGTCCCGACCTGATGGACAACATGCGGGCCCAGGCCGAGAAGTTCGGCGCCGAGATGATCGACGACGACATCGTGTCGGTCGATCTGACCGGCGACATCAAGGAAGTCACCGACTCCGCCGGCACGGTCCACCGCGCCAAGGCCGTGATCGTCGCGACCGGGTCAAGCCATCGCAAGCTCGGCCTGCCGCACGAGGACGAACTCTCCGGCCGAGGCGTGTCCTGGTGCGCCACCTGCGACGGGTTCTTCTTCCGGGACCGCGACATCGTCGTCGTGGGCGGCGGCGACACCGCGATGGAGGAGGCCACCTTCCTCACCCGCTTCGCCAGGTCCGTCACCATCGTCCACCGCCGCTCCTCGCTGCGTGCCTCCCAGGTGATGCGGAACCGGGCCTTCGCCGACGAGAAGATCTCCTTCGCGTACGACAGTGAGATCGCCGAACTCCATGAGTCGGGCGGCATGCTGGCCGGCGTGACCGTGCGCGACAGCCGCACCGGCGCAACCCGCCGCCTGGACGCGACCGGCCTGTTCATCGCCATCGGTCATGACCCGCGCACCGAACTCTTCTCGGGCCAACTGGCGTTGGACGACGCCGGCTACCTCAAGACCGAGGCACCCTCGACCCGCACGAACATCCCCGGCGTCTTCGGCGCCGGCGACGTGGTCGACTCCACCTACCCGCAGGCCATCACCGCGGCGGGCACCGGCTGCGCGGCCGCATTGGACGCCGAGCGCTACCTGGCCACCCTCGCCGACGCCGAACTCACCGCCCAGCCGGTCGCGATCGCTGTCTGACCCGGACATCTGCGGTCACTGTCTGACCTGGACATCTGAGGGGCGAAGGGGGAGGAGCCCGCCCGGGTTCCGGCCCCCTCCTCCCCCCCGCGGACCCCCCGGCGCCAGAGGCCGGAACCCGCCTGGGTTCCGGCCCCTTCGTCCCTCAGCGGCATCAACTGCAGCAGGAGCTCCCGCTCTGCGCCGGTGCGGCCACCGGTTTCACGGTGGCGGCGAGCGGCTTGGTGGCGCGGACGATCGCGGAGTGCATGCCGTCGGCCACCTGGTGGGTCGGGGTGACCTCGACGTCCGTGAACCCGGCCTCCTCCAGGCCCTGGCGGTACTCGGCGAAGGAGAGCGCGCCCGCGATGCAGCCCACATAGTTGCCGCGCTCGGCCCGTTGCGCGGGAGTGAGCGCATCGTCGGCCACCACATCGGAGATGCCGATCCGGCCGCCGGGTGCGAGCACACGGAACATCTCGGCGAAGACAGCGGGCTTGTCGACGGACAGATTGATCACGCAGTTGGAGATCACGACGTCGACGGTGTGCGCGGGCAGGGGCACCGACTCGATCGTCCCCTTGAGGAACTCGACGTTCGTCGCACCGGCCTTCTCCTTGTTGGCCAGGGCCAGGGCCAGCATCTCCTCGGTCATGTCCAGGCCGTACGCCTTGCCGCTCGCACCCACACGGCGAGCGGACAGGAGGACGTCGATGCCGCCGCCCGAGCCGAGATCCAACACCCGCTCGCCCTCGCGGAGTTCCGCCACGGCCAGGGGGTTGCCGCAGCCGAGCGAGGCGGCGACGGCCTCGGCGGGCAGGGCTTCGCGGTCGGTGGCCTCGTAGAGTCCGGACCCGAAGTTCTCGTCGATCTCGACGCCCTCCGAGCCGCAACAGGCCGCACCTGCCCCGGTCACCTTCAAGGCGGCGGCCGCGTATCCGGCACGGACGGTTTCCAGCAGTTCGGACTGCTCGTTCTTGCTCACGTCGGCTCCTCGGTGATCCATTGCTTCGATGTCTATGGAATCAAGGCTGCCTGTTGATTCGATGAGAGTCAACATAGAGGGGCTTCGAAACAGCGAGGAGGGGATGTGGCCGCAGCTTTAATCGACTATCGTCGATTATCGATGAATGAGACCGAGTGTGAGCCGGGCGCGCTGAGCCACGAGGACGCCGCCACCTATGCCGCGTGGTTCAAGGCGCTGGCCGACCCCATGCGCGTACGTCTGCTGAACCTGCTCGCCGCCGAGCGGCGGGCGATGACGGTCGGCGAGATCGTCGAGCGTCTGCCGATCGGCCAGTCGACCGTTTCGCACCATCTCCGGATTCTGGCGGAGGTCCGCTTCGTGCTCGCCGAGCGGCAGGGAACCTCGACCCGCCATGAGGTCAACGGCGCCTGCCTGGAGTGCTTCCCCGCCGCAGTGCGCGCCATCATGGGGCAGGCATGATCATTACGGCACTTACGGCGGCCCACGCGGAACAGGTCCTGGGTATCTACCAGTTGGGCATCGACGAAGGAGACGCCACCTTCGAGACCGAAGCCCCGGACTGGCGCGCGTTCGATGCCGCCAGGATGCTCGAGCACCGGTTCGTCGCGTTGGGCGCCGACGGCGGGAAAGTCCTCGGCTGGGTCGCGGCGACGCGTGTCTCCGACCGATGCGCCTACGCCGGTGTCGTGGAGCACTCGGTCTACGTCCACCCCGAGGCGCGTGGCCAAGGTGTCGCCCGCGGATTGCTCGGTGCCCTCGTGGCCTCGACCGAGGCCGCCGGCATCTGGACGATCCAGTCGGGCATCTTCCCCGAGAACACGGCGAGCCTCCGGCTGCATCAGGGCCTCGGCTTCCGGCGTATCGGCACGCGCGAGCGCATCGGCCGCCGGCACGGCCGGTGGCGCGACGTGGTCCTTGTCGAACGCCGCAGCCCTGCCATCAGTTGAACCCCGCCCGGCCCCGGCACACCGCGGGCGGGGGCGGACCGTAGATCAGCCGCGCGTTAGGGTCGGGGCATGGGTACTCCCGACTTCATCCGCGAGATCCGGGCCAGCGCGGGCCATCAACTCCTCTTCCTGCCGGGCATCACCGCGCTCGTCTTCGACGACGAGGGCAGAGTGCTGCTCGGCCGCCGCGCGGACACGGGCAAATGGTCCGTGATCGGCGGCATTCCCGACCCCGGTGAGCAGCCCGCCGCCTGCGCCGTACGAGAGGTCTACGAGGAGACGGGCGTCCACTGCGTACCCGAGCGGGTCGTCCTGGTGCAGACGCTCGACCCGACGATGTACCCCAACGGCGACCACTGCCAGTTCATGGACATCACGATCCGCTGCCGCGCCGTCGGCGGCGAGGCGCGGGTGAACGACGAGGAGTCGCTCGAGGTGGGCTGGTTCTCCGTGGACGCGCTGCCGCCGCTGCACGAGTTCGGTCTGTTCCGTATCAAGCAGGCGCTGCTCGACGAACCCACGTGGTTCGACCCCACCGTCTGAACCGGTCTCAGACCCACACGGTCCCGAGCCACACGGCCGCCGCCCCGAGCGCGATCAGGGCGATGTTCAGCCCTGTCTCGCGCACCTCGCCGCGGGACAGATGCAGCCGCATCGCCCCGAGCTGCAGCAGCACGAGACCGGCGGCGGCCGCTATGGCCAGCCACGGTGCGATGCCGGTCAGGGGCGGCAGCAACAGGCCCAGCGCGCCGAGGACTTCGACGACCCCCAGCGCTCTGAGCGCCGGCAGCGGGACCGTGTCGACCCAGGCCATCATCGGCTTGAGCTGCTCAGGGCTCCGCACGGCTTTGATGCCGCCCGAGTAGAGGTAGAACAGGCCGAGCAGTACGGCGACGATCCAATAGGCAACGGTCATGACAGCCCCCTGGAAGCTGGGTCACGGGCGGGAAGTGGCCTCATGATGAGTCAGCGTCGAGGCGCTTACAAAAGGCACACGGATGTGCCTGACGCACAGGGAGCTGTCATGTCGCAGGCGCAGCCGGGCACGCCGTACGAGCACACCTGCATGATCCGCGGGGACGGCGGTCAGTCGATCCGCGCCGTACTCGACCGGATCTGCGACAAGTGGACGCTCCTGATCGTGGCCACCCTCGACGAGAAGCGGATGCGCTTCGGCGAACTGCAGCAGCACATTCCGGGTATCTCGCAGCGGATGCTGACGCTGACCCTGCGCCACCTCACCCGGGACGGACTCGTGTCCCGTACGGCCTTCGCGGAGGTGCCGCCGCGTGTCGAGTACGCGCTGACTCCGCTCGGCAAGAGCCTGATCCCGCCGGCATTGGCGCTGGCCGGATGGGCCATGGAGAACAATGCGCGGATCATGGAGAGCCGGGCCGCGCACGACACGGCCGACGGCCGTCCGGTCCCGCCCGCGGAATGATCCGGGGCCGATTCCGCTTGATCCTCTGTCGTGCTTTACGATTGCCGTCTTTGTTTGCGTCCGCACAGAGCTGACGGCAGGACCGAGGAGCAAGCCCCATGACCGCCGCACCGCCGGTGACCCAGCACGTTTTGGACAACCCGGCGTACGCCGCGCTCCTGGGTCCGCACGCCCACTTCGCCGAGCGCTACGGCCGTGCACTGAGCTACCCCTCGGACGTGACGCTGTGGCAGGGCCTCCCCGATGAGCCCGACGCCCAGGACTGGGCCGACCTCGCCGCGCTCCGCGGCCCCGGGACCGAGGTCGCGCTGCCCGGCCTGCGGACCCTGCCGCCCGCGGACTGGAAGATCACCTTCGAGGGCCAGGGTGTCCAGCTCGTCGACGAGTCGGTCGACGCCCGCCCGGACCCCGAAGCCGTACGGCTCGGCCCCGCGGACGCCCCCGAGATGCTCGACCTCGTCGCCCGGACGCAGCCCGGCCCGTTCCTGCCGCGGACCGTGGAGCTCGGCACCTATCTCGGCATACGGCGCGAAGGCCGCCTCGTCGCGATGGCGGGGGAGCGGATGCACCCGCCCGGCTACACCGAGATCAGCGCCGTCTGTACCGACGTGGACTTCCGCGGGCAGGGCTTCGGCACCCGTCTCGTCCGCGCGGTGGCGGCCGGTATCCGCGAGCGTGGCGAGATCCCCTTCCTGCACGCGTCGACGGAGAACGAAGGCGCGATACGCCTGTACGAGTCGCTCGGTTTCCGCCGCCGGGGCATCACTCAGTTCGTCGGCGCGAAGGTGCCCTACCCGACGGCGTTCTGAGCGCCGTACTCACTCCTTGCGGTACGTGTAAGCCTCCCGGGCCGCTGCCTCCACCGCATCCAGATCCGCCCCCGCCGAAGCCGTCACCACCGCGGCCACCGCGCCCTCGACGAAGGGGGCGTCCACCAGGCGTGATCCGGGCGGCAGTTCGTCGTCCTCGGCCAGCAGCGCCTTCACCGTGAGCACGGCGCTGCCCAGGTCGACAAGGAGCGCGACACCGGCGCCGCGGTCCACCGAGCGGGCCGCGGCGGCGATCAGGTCGGCGCTGGTACCGAGGCCGCCGTCGGGCGTGCCGCCGGCGGCGGCGACCGGGGCCAGGGGCTTCCCGCCGGCCAGGCCGGACGCGAGGTCCGCGACAGCGGTCGCCACCGGGCCGCTGTGGGAGACGAGGACGATGCCGACCAGCGGGGACTCGGTCATGCGCCCGCCCCGTCCTCGCCCGCCGCCTCGGCGAGCGCCGCGAACAGCAGCGCCGAGGACGTGGCCCCCGGATCCTGATGCCCGATGCTGCGTTCACCGAGGTAACTCGCCCTGCCCTTACGGGCGATGAGCGGCACCGTCGCCTCGGCGCCGTCCGCCGCGGCCCCGGCGGCTGGCCGGGACGACATGGCCCGCGCCGCTGCCGCCGGGTCGGGGGGGGCCAGCATCCTCTTGGCGCCGGGGACGGCGCCGCCGAGCTTGGCCACCGCCTCCACGCCGGCGCGCAGCGCGGCCGCCAGCTGCTCCGCGGACACCTCGGGTGCGTCGCCCAGTTCCTTGCCGGTACGGCGCAGCAACGTTCCGTACAGCGGGCCGGACGCCCCACCTACCGTGGAGATCAACTGCCGTCCGGCCAGGACCAGGACGGCCCCTGGCGTGCCCGGTGTCTCCTTCTCCAGGACGGTCGCGACAGCGGTGAACCCGCGGCGCAGATTGCTGCCGTGGTCCGCGTCGCCGATGGGCGAGTCCAGTTCGGTCAGCCGCGTCGCCTCACGGTCGACGGCGGCAGCGGTCGCCGTCATCCAGCGGCGGAAGAACTCGGCGTCGAGCACAGGGTCTCCTGTCAGGGCCGGTGAGTGGGGTGCGGTGGGGTGCGGACGGTCAGATGCCCCAGCGCAATGCGGGCGTACGGACCGGTGCGTCCCACAGCCTCAGCAGTTCCTCGTCGATCTGGCACAGGGTCACCGAGGCGCCGGCCATGTCGAGCGAGGTCACGTAGTTGCCCACCAGGACGCGGGCGACGGCGATATCGCGTGCGGCGAGCACCCGTGTGACCTCCGCGTGGAAGCCGTACAGCTCGAGGAGCGGTGTCGCCCCCATGCCGTTGACGAGCAGCAGCACCGGATTGGTGGGGCGCATGTCGTCGAGAATCGCGTCCACGGCGAATTCCGCGATCTCACCGGAGGTCATCATGGGACGCCGCTCACGGCCGGGCTCGCCGTGGATCCCGATGCCCAACTCCAGCTGACCGGCGGGCAGATCGAAGGTGGGGCTGCCCTTGGCAGGGGTCGAACAGGCGCTGAGGGCGACGCCGAAGCTGCGGGAGTTCTCGTTCACCTGGCGCGCGATCGCCTCGACCCGCTCGAGGGGCATGCCCTCCTCGGCGGCCGCACCAGCGAGCTTCTCCACGAACAGGGTCGCGCCCGTGCCGCGCCGGCCGGCCGTGTACAGGCTGTCGGTGACCGCCACGTCGTCGTTGACGAGGACCTTGGCGACCTGGATGCCCTCGTCCTCGGCGAGTTCGGCCGCCATGTCGAAGTTCATGACGTCGCCGGTGTAGTTTTTCACGATGAACAGCACGCCCTTGCCGCTGTCCACCGCCGCCGCGGCCCGCACCATCTGATCCGGCACGGGGCTCGTGAACACCTCGCCCGGGCAGGCGGCCGAGAGCATGCCGCGGCCCACGAACCCGCCGTGCAACGGCTCATGACCGCTGCCGCCGCCGGAGACCAGACCCACCTTGTCGGCGACCGGTGCGTCCCGCCGTACGATCACCCGGTTCTCGACGTCCACCGTCAACTCCGGGTGGGCGGCGGCCATACCGCGCAGCGCGTCCGCGACCACCGTCTCCGCCACATTGATGAGCATTTTCATTTTGGCCGCCTTCGGTAGGTCGGGTGTCCCTCGCGTCCGCTCTGTGCCCAGTATTGGCCAGCGGCCCGGCGAGGTCACGGGTGCGGAGCGGGTGCGGCACGGCGAATCACGCCCGATGCACCGTCAAGTGTCCACCGCCGACCCGGCCACCCCGCCCGCGGCCCGTGTCCCACCTAGGCCGGCGTATCCACCGGCAACCGCGGGCACACCTGATGCACCAGCTCGAACAACCGGCGCTCATTGCCCGCGAGTCCGGCCGCGGCAAGGGCCTGGTCCGCTTCGGCCATGGGCGGGGTGAGGACGGTGATGGCCATGGGCGCGCTGCGCGGGTCCTCGAGCGCGGCGCGTGCCGTCTGGAGGAGGCGGATGTAGGCCTGCGCTGCGACAAGTTCGAGCTCGGTCATGTCAACTGCCCTTTCGTGCAAGGTCACGGGCCTTCCCCCTGAAGGCCTCGGACCGACCAGTCTTGCGTACGGCACTGACAACGCCCCGCGACCTGCGCAGTTGCCGCTCTGTCCGGCACCCGGGCGGCCGATCCCCGCCCCATGGGGGCCCGTCATACTGAGCGCTCCCGAAGATCACTCGGGTGGGCGCGACAGGGAACAGGCACACGTGACTAGGAGCGAGCGATGAGCGAGCAGAACGGCACCCACGCCGAGGCCGGGTACAGGACGGTGCACGAGACACAGCCCGCAAGTGCCGTGCCCCTCAAGGAGATCGAGGCGCGCTTCGCCGAGGCCCTTGCCGCGCCCCGGGCCGAGGTGTTCGGCCGGACACAGCGGGCGGCGCGCGCCCTGCCCGGCAGCCGCGTGGTGCGGGTGATCCCCGGATTCGGCGTGCACGAGACCGCGCCCGTCCAGGTCATGGTCCTCACCCTGAAGGAAGGGGTGCGCCAGGCACTCGTCGACACCTTCACCAACGAGACGTTCTGGGCAGGTGTCGAGAGCGTACTCGAGGAGTGCGTCACCGGACTCGGCTCCCAGGAGGGCGCCGCCCATCTGCGGTTCCTCGACAGCGGGCCGGACTCCACCGCGTACACCTGCGATCTGCTGTTCGCGCTGCAGGACGAGGAGACCCAGGGCGCGCTGTACGCGGTCTCCTTCTGCGTACGGATCGAGGTGGCCCTGCCCAAGGAGCGGGTGCTCGCGCTGACGCTCCAGGACACGGCCCAGTTCGCGGTCCGGCTGGACGCCGTGAGCGTGCGCCAGGAGATCTGAGCACGTCGGCGGTAGCGCCAGCCCACATCCGGAGCCCCGAATATATGGACGCGCGACACATGGGCCGATGGACGGTGTGTCTCTAGCGTTTCCCGCCATGACGAGCCAACTTTCCGGGCGGCCCGGCCCTGCCGCTGCCGCCGCCGTGGACCTCTCGGGGCGCAGTGCCCTGGTGACCGGCGGCGGCAGCGGCATCGGCCGGGCCTGTGCCCTGGCCCTGGCCGAGGCCGGCGCCCACGTCCATGTCGTGGACCTGGACGCCGAGTCGGCCAAGGAGACCGCCACCGAGGCCGGCGGGATCGCGCATGCCGTGAACCTCGCCGACCCCACCGCACTGCGGGCGCTGCCCCGCGAGATCGACATCCTGGTCAACTGCGCCGGCCTGCAGCACGTCGCGCCGATCGAGGAGTTCCCGCCCGAGCGCTTCGAACTGCTGCAGAAGGTCATGGTCACCGCGCCGTTCCTGATGATCCAGCGGTGTCTGCCGCATATGTACGCACAGGGCTGGGGCCGGCTCGTGCACATCTCGAGCATGCACGGCCTGCGCGCGAGTGCTTATAAATCCGCGTACGTGACGGCCAAGCACGGGCTCGAAGGCCTCAGCAAGGTCGCCGCGCTCGAAGGGGCCCCGCACGGCGTCACGAGCAACTGCGTGAACCCCGGATATGTCCGCACCCCGCTCGTCGAGGGCCAGATCGCCGCACAGGCCGAAGCCCACGGCATCGACCCCGAGGCAGTGGTCGGTGAGGTGCTCCTGGAGCGCTCGGCGATCAAGCGCCTGATCGAACCCGAGGAAGTGGCCGCGGCCGTGCTCTGGCTCTGCGGCCCGCACACCGGTTTCGTCACGGGCACCTCCCTCCCCGTGGACGGCGGCTGGGGCGCCAACTAGGCACCCCGCCCCCGTCCGGCCCGCACCCCCCGTTCAGCCCGCACACCCCGTCCCCGCACAGCCGACCGAAACGGTGGCCTCACCATGACCAGCGTCAGCTCCGCACCGCCCACCCCCGGCGGAATCCGCCGGATCGTCGCCGCGAGCCTCGTCGGCACCACCATCGAGTGGTACGACTTCTTCCTCTACGGATCCGCCGCGGCCCTGGTGTTCAACACCCTGTTCTTCCCGGACAGCGACCCGCTCGTCGGAACCCTGCTCTCCTTCCTCACCTACGCGGTCGGCTTCGCGGCCCGCCCCCTCGGCGGCGTGGTCTTCGGGCACTACGGCGACAAGATCGGCCGCAAGAAGCTCCTGGTCATCAGCCTGATGATGATGGGCGGCGCGACCTTCGCGATGGGCTTGCTGCCCACGCACGCCACCATCGGCGTCGGCGCGCCCATCCTGCTCACCCTGCTCCGGCTGATCCAAGGCTTCGCGCTCGGCGGCGAGTGGGGCGGCGCGGTCCTGATCGTGTCCGAACACGGCGGCGCCAAGCAGCGCGGCTTCTGGGCCTCCTGGCCGCAGGCCGGCGCACCAGGCGGCAACCTGCTCGCCACCGGTGTGCTCGCGCTGCTCGCCGCGGTGCAGTCGGACGCCGCATTCCAGGCCTGGGGCTGGCGCATCCCGTTCCTGCTGTCCGGGGTCCTGGTCGTGATCGGTCTGTGGATCCGTATCTCCGTCTCCGAATCGCCCGTCTTCCTCGAAGCACAGGAGAAGGCCGCGGCCCGCGCCGAGCAGGGCGTCAAGGACGAGGCGCCGGTCGTCGAGGTGTTCCGGCGCAGCTGGCGCGAGGTGCTCACCGCGATCGGCACCCGCTTCGGCGAGAACATCTCGTACTACATCCTGACGGCGTTCCTGCTCGTCTACGTCACCGTCCACCTGGAGCTGCCCAAGAGCACCGCCCTGAACGCGGTACTGATCGGCTCCGCCGTGCACTTCGTGACCATCCCGCTGTGGGGCGCGCTGTCCGACCGCATCGGGCGCCGGCCGGTGACCCTGATCGGCGCGGTGGGGATGGCGGTGTGGGCGTTCGCGTTCTTCGCGCTCCTGGACACCGAGTCCTTCCCGGTGATGGCCCTGGCCGTGACGGTCGGACTGCTGTTCCACGGGGCGATGTACGGGCCGCAGGCCGCGTTCATCTCCGAGATGTTCGACACGAAGGTCCGCTACTCCGGTGCGTCCATGGGCTCCCAGCTGGCGTCGATCATCGGCGGCGCGCTCGCCCCGATCATCGCCGTCGAACTGCTCAAGGACTACGGGAACTCCACCCCCGTCACCCTCTACCTGGCGTTCGCGGCCCTGGTCACCGCGGTGACGGTGTGGATCGCCAAGGAGACCCTCGGCCGGGACCTCGCCAAGGACGGCGCGAGCGCCGAGAGCGACGCGAAGGTCCCCGCCTCGGTGAACGGCTGATCGCCCCGGGCCCGCCGTGCGGCCGGCGTACCCGCCCTGGCACCGCGGGCCCCCCCCCCCGACCGGGAACGGTTGCTCACCCCCATGGGAGGTCTCGGCGACAACCCCCTGACCTGCGGCGCCGCCCTGCGCCGCCTCCTCGACCTGCTCGCCTCGGGGGCCGGTGCCGAGGAGTTCGCCCGGCCTGCCGCCGAGGCACGCGAGGCCGGGGCGAACCCCGCCGAACTGGGCGAGATCTCCGCGGCCACCGAGGTGGCCCTGCGGATCCGGCGCACCCTGAGCCAGCACCGCCGGCGCGAGACCGAGCTGACCGCCCTGTTCGACACGGCCAGCGATCTCGCCGCGCTGCGCAACCTGGACGCCGTCCTGCGCGCGATCGTGCACCGGGCACGCCTGCTGCTCGGCACCGACGTCGCCTATATGTCCCTCAACGACGACACCGTGGGCGACACCTATATGCGCGTCACGGACGGCTCGGTGTCCGCCGCGTTCCAGCAGCTGCGCCTCGGGATGGGGGAAGGGCTCGGCGGGCTCGTCGCGCACACCGCCCGCCCGTACGCGACCGGCGACTATCAGGACGACCCGCGCTTCAAGCACACGTTCACCATCGACAGTGCGGTGGCCGAGGAAGGGCTGCACGCGATCCTCGGCGTACCGCTGATGCTCGGTCCGAAGGTGATCGGAGTCCTGTACGCCTCCGACCGCTCCCCGCGCACGTTCTCGCCGCAGGAGGTCAACCTCCTGTCCTCGCTGGCCGATCACGCCGCGATCGCCATCGACAGTGCGCGCCTGCTGGAGGAGACCCGGGCCGCGCTCGACGACCTGAACGCCGCCTCCGCCACCATCAGCGCGCACAGCGCCGCGATGCGCCGCGCCGAAGAGGCCCACGACCAGCTGACCGACCTGGTGCTGCGGGGCGGTGGCGCCGACGAGGTGGCCGCGGCGCTGGCCGACCTGCTCGACGGCGGCATCGTCCTGCATGACGCCGACGGCGCGGAACTCGCCGCCACCGGGGGCCAGTCGGGCACCCTGTCCGCACCTGACGTGACGGCCTCCCGCAGCAGCGGCCGCGCCGTCGAACGCGACGGCACCTGGGTCTGCGCGGTACTCGCAGGACCCGAACTCCTCGGCTCGCTCGCCCTCACCGGCCGCGCGGACCTCTCCGACGCGGACCGGCTCCTGTTCGAACGGGCCGCCGTGGTCACCGCGCTGCTGCTTCTGCTGCGCCGCTCGGTGGCCGAGGCGGAGGAGCGGGTACGCGGCGAACTCCTCAGCGATCTGCTCTCCTCGACCGGCGACCCCGCGGCGCTGACCGTCCGGGCCCGCCGGCTCGGCGTGACACTGACCCGGCCGCACGCGGTGTTCGTGCTGCACGCCGAGGGCGCGCCCCGCCACCGGCTGCTCGCCTGCGGTGCGCGGATCGCCCGGGGCGGGCTCGCCGGGATCCATCACGAGCAGGTGGTGCTTGTCATGCCCAGTGATCAACCGGGCTCGCGGGCCGAGTCGCTGGCGGAGCAGCTGGCGCAGTCCCTGGGCACCCCGGTGACGGTCGGCGCCGCCGGTCCCGCACCGGGCCCCGCGGCGCTCGCCGCCGCGCACGCGGAGGCAGCCCGCTGTCTGTCCGCGCTGCGCGCGCTCGGCCATACGGGCCAGGGCGCGGCCCTTGCGGACCTCGGCTTCCTCGGCGTACTGCTCGGGGACCAGGCCGACTTGAAGGGGTACGTCGACCGGACGCTCGGCCCGCTCCTCGACTACGACGACCAGCGGGGCACCGCCCTGGTCGCCACGCTCGACGCGTACTTCACTCAGGGCGCCAGCCTCACCCGCACCAAGGACGCGCTGCATGTCCATGTGAACACGGTGGTACAGCGCCTGGAGCGGATCGGCCGCCTCGTCGGCGAGGACTGGAACAGTCCCGCTCGCGCCCTGGAGTTCCAACTGGCCCTGCGACTGCACCGGTTGAGCCGGGCCGCTTGAGGGCGCGGTCAGTTCCCCCGGCCCAACGCGCTGCGGTGGGCCGACACCCACGCGTAAGCGGCCCGTACCTCTTCGACGACGCCTCGGTCGCGCAGCCGCACCATGGCCGGATCCCCCTGTGAGGCCCCCGCCTCGATGCCCCGCCCACAGCGGTCCTGCCACCACAGGACCGCGTCCACGACCTGGTCGGGGTCGATGTGACCGTACGCATCGCAGACCAGTCCGATCCGCCGAGCGGCATCCGGCACATCCACGATGCCCGGGCCGAGATCCAGGTACTGCCAGCAGAGGTGTGCGACATCGTGCACTCGGGCGCCGGGGGCGGCGAGATCCCAGTCGATGAACGCGAGGGGCCGCCAGTCCTCGCCGTCGACCGCGTAGACGGTGTTCTTCGGCGCCAGATCGTTGTGGCAGATCACCTCGTCGGCGCCGGACAGTGGCGAGCCGCTGGTCAGGTCATGGAACTCACGGACGAGCCCGGCCACCCGCACCAGGCTCGCATCCGAGCCGGCCGCCCGCCGCCGGTCCGGACTCCAGGCCGCCTCGCCGTCGATGTGGCTGAGGATCTCGCGCCCCTGCTCGTCCCGGCCGAGGAAGCGGGGCGCGCCGGACCAACCATGGTTTTCCAGCAGGGCCAGCAGTTCATGGACGAAGTCGGATCGGGTCGAAGGCGGCCGACGCACCGTCGCACCGATTCGGACCACGGCGTTGATGAGGCCACCGGGCAGAGCTGACTCGTCCATCGGGCCACCCTGTCACCCCACACCCGGCATCAGGCGCTCAGGCCTCGTCCAGCACCCGCTGCGCCACGCCGAACGCCGCGTTCGCCGCCGGTACCCCGACGTATACGGAGCACTGCAGCAGCACCGCACCGATCTCGTCCGCGGTGAGTCCGTTGCGGCGGGCGGCGCGGACGTGCATGGCCAGCTCGTCGAGGTGGCCGCCCGCGACCAGTGCGGTGAGGGTGACGATGCTGTGCTCGCGGCGGCTGAGCGTGTCGTCGGTCCAGATCTCGCCCCAGGCGTAGCGCGTGATGAAGTCCTGGAAGCGCGCGGTGAACGCGGTCTGGCGCTGCTGTGCGCGGTCCACATGCGCGTCGCCGAGGACCGCGCGGCGTACGGCCATCCCGCTGTCGGCGGGACCGTCGAAGTGGGCGCGCAGCGCCGCGAGCGCGGGCAGCCGGGCCTCGGCGACCGCGAGGTGCGAGGCACCGGGGATCTCCACCAGCGTCGAGCCGCCGATGGTGTCCGCGAGTTCGCGCAGGTGGGCGGGCGGAGTGGCCGGGTCCTCGCGGCCCGCCAGCAGGAGTGTCGGCGCGGTGATCGAGGCCAGCCGGTCGCGGAGGTCGTACGAGGCGAGCGCGTCGCAGCACGCGGCGTACGCCCCCGGGTCCGCGGTGCGGTGATCGTCGAGCAGCCGTGCCGAGCTGAAGCCGGGCGTGAACCAGCGCTCGGGCGCGCTCTTCGCCACCGACTCGAGGCCGTCGCGCCGTACGAGCGCGGCCCGATCCAGCCAGCGCTGCGGATCGCCGAAGTGCGCCGAGGAGCAAAGGACCGCCAGGCGGTCCACCCGTGAGGGGTGCCAGGCCGCCAACTGGAGCCCGATCGCCCCGCCGATCGAGACACCCGCGTACGAGAAGCGCTCGATGCCCAGCGAGTCCGCGAGGCCGACGACCAGGTCGGCGAGGTCACCGATGCTCGCGCCCGCGTCGATGAGCGAGGCGGGGGAGCGGCCGTGCCCCGGCAGGTCGAAGCGGATCACCCGGTGGGTGGCGGAGAGTTCGGGCGCGACACCGTCCCACAGCGCGGTGGAGGTGCCGAGGGAGGGGCCGAGGAGCAGCGGGGGAGCGCTGGACGCCCCCTCCGTCGTGTGGTGCAGGGAGGTCAACGTCGCTCCAGTGCGCGGTCGGTGAGGACGCCGGCCGCGCCCGTGTAGCGGGCCGGGTCCGTCAGGGCGTCGAGGTCCAGGTGCTTGAACTGGGGCTGTTCGGCGAGGAGTTGTCCCAGTGTTCCCTCGCCCTTGCGCACGCGTGCGGCGAGGGAGGCGAGTACTTCCTTGGCGCGGGCCCGCCCCACGAGGGCGCCGAGCTCGGCGGTGAGGCGTTCGGAGACGATCAGCCCGTCGGTCAGGTCGAGATGGCGGCGCATGGCGTCGGTGTCCACACGCAGATCGCGCACGAGCACGGCGGCGTTCTCGGCGGCGCCCCCGACGGTCCGCAATAGTTCCCGCAGCGGCTGCCACTCGGCATGCCAGGCGCCCGGCGGGCGTTCGTCCTCGGCGACCAGCGATCCGTACAGCGCCGAGGCGAGCGCAGGCGCCTGCCGGGCTCCCGCCGCGATCAGCGTGGCCCGCACCGGATTGGCCTTGTGCGGCATCGCGGACGACCCGCCGCCGGCGCCCTCGGCCAGCTCGGCGATCTCGGTGCGGGACAACGTCAGAACGTCCACGGCGAGTTTGCCGAGAGCGCCCGCCGTGAACGCCAGGGCACCGGCGAGATCGGCGACGGGGGTGCGCAGGGTGTGCCACGGCAGCGCGGGTTCCGCCAGCCCGGTCTCCCGGGCGAAAGCCGTCACGGCCCACGGTGCGCCGAGCGCCGCCAACGTCCCTGCCGCGCCCCCGAGTTGAGCAGGGAGTGAATCCCGTACGGACCGCACCCGGTCCCGTGCGTCCAGGACCAGCGACCGCCACCCCGCCGCCTTCAGACCGAACGTCGTCGGCACCGCGTGCTGCGTCAGTGTGCGCCCCGCCATCACCGTGCCCCGATGCGCGGCGGCCGACGTCGCCAGCGACGCTTCGGTGCGCGATAGATCCTCGAGTACGAGGTCCAGCGCCCGTGCCGCGACCAGCATCGTCGCCGTGTCCACGATGTCCTGGCTGGTCGCCCCGCGGTGCACGAACTCCCGGTGCCGCTCAGGCACCGCGGCCTTCAGATCGGACACCAGCGCCAGCACCGGATTGCCCGCCGCACGTGCGCGCAGCGCCAGCGAGCGCGCATCGAACGCCTCGGCCCGTGCCGCCTCGGTCACCGCCGCGGCCGCATCGGCGGGCACCTCACCGAGCGCGGCCTGCGCCCGCGTCAGGGCGGACTCCGCGTCCAACAGCGCCTGTACGTACGCGCGATCGCCCACCGCGGCCTCGACCCGCGACCCGGCCCAGCCCGGCGAGAGCAGCCCGCCGTCCACATAAAGCCCCTCGTCGCCACTCACCGGAACTCCAGAAAGACCGTCTCACCCGCACCCTGCAGCCGGATGTCGAAGCGATACGTCCCCGGCCGCTCCTCGGCCGCGAGCAGCGTGCCGCGCCGATCGGCCGGCAGCGCGGCGAGCAGGGCGTCGTCGGGGTCCGGCCGCAGGTAGGCGCGGGTGTACAGGTGATGCAGCAGTCCCCGCGCGAAGACCAGCACGGAGAGGTACGGGACACCGCCCGGCGGCAGCGTCCGCACCGCATAGTGCCCGTCCGCGGCCGTGGCGATCCGTCCGAATCCGGTGAAGCCGACACCGTCGCGCCCGATGACCCGGCCCGTCACCGGATCGTGCCGCAGCGAACCGGGCGCCCCTGTCCGTGAACCGTCCGGGGCGGGCTGCCAGGTCTCCAACAGGGCGTCCGGTACCGGCTGTCCGGCGCCGTCGTACACGTAACCGTGGACCGTGATCAGGTCGGGATGCCCGACGGGCGCGACCTCCGGGCCGCCCGTGAACGGCAGCGCATACCCGTAAAAGGGTCCGACGGTCTGCGACGGGGTGGGGATCGCGGACATCACTGGTCCTCCTCGAAGAGCGTGGCGGACGGACCGTCGAGCACGATGTCCCAGCGGTAGCCGAGCGACCACTCGGGCACCGAGAGACCGTGGTCGTACGCGGCGATGAGCCGTTCGCGGGCCGCCAGATCGGTCACCGACTGCAGCACCGGGTCGTAGGCGAAGAGCGGATCGCCGGGGAAGTACATCTGCGTCACCAGACGCTGTGTGAACGCGGTGCCGAACACGGAGAAGTGGATGTGCGCGGGCCGCCACGCGTTGACGTGATTGCGCCACGGATAGGCGCCCGGCTTGATGGTCGTGAAGGAGTAGGACCCGTCGTCATCGGTGAGACAGCGCCCGAAGCCCGTGAAGTTGGGGTCGAGGGGCGCGGGGTGCTGGTCCAGCTGGTGGGCGTAGCGGCCGGATGCGTTGGCCTGCCACAGTTCCACCAACTGGCCGCGTACCGGGCGTCCCTGACGGTCGGTCACCCGGCCGCTGACCGTGATGCGTTCGCCGAGCGGTTCGCCCAGGTGCTGCCGGGTGAGGTCGCGGTCGAGCGCGGTCACATCGGTGACGCCGAAGGCGGGCCCGGACAGTTCGACGGCCTCGGGGTCACGCAGGGGGATCAGCGGCTGACGCGGGTGACGCAGCGTACTGCTGCGATACGGCGGGAAGTCCCGGGGCGGGTGCACCCCGCCGTCCGCGTCGGCCTGCACCTTGGCGACCTCGGCGTCTATTTGTTCCTGGGAGAGCCCGTCGGGCAGGGCCACGGGAAGCTCGGTCATGGGTTGCTCCGATGACGGGGTGGACGTAAGCAGACGGGGGCCGGGGCCGACCCGGCCCCCGTGCGGTCAGCGTTCGAGGACCAGGGCGAGGCCTTGGCCGACTCCGATGCACAGCGTCGCCACGCCGACTCCGCTGCCGCGGCGGGCCAGTTGATGGGCCACGGTGCCGGCCAGGCGTGCACCGGAGGCGCCGAGCGGATGGCCGAGCGCGATGGCGCCGCCCTGCGGGTTGAGGACCGCCGGGTCGAACTCGGGCCACTCGGCCACGCACCCGAGCACCTGAGCGGCGAAGGCCTCGTTCAGTTCGAGGGTGTCGACATCGGCGAAGGACTTGCCCACCTTGGCCAGCGCCCGCTCCACGGCGGGGACCGGTGCGAGCCCGAAGTACTGCGGGTCGACCGCCGCGACCCCGGTCGCCGAGATCCGCGCGAGCGGCTCGCGTCCGATGGCCCGCAGACCCTCCTCGTCGGTGAGCAGCAGCGCCGCCGCACCGTCGTTGAGCGGCGAGGCGTTGCCCGCGGTGACCGTCCCCCCGTCCTTGCGGAACGACGGCTTCAGCTTCGCCATCGCCTCGATCGACGCGTTCTCGCGTACGCACTCGTCACGCCCGTACGCGACCGGCTCGCCCTTGCGCTGAGGCACCGGCACGGGCGCCACCTCGGCGTCGAACAGGCCGTTCTTCCAGGCCGCCGCGGCCTTCTCGTGCGAGGCGAGGGCGAAGGCGTCCTGCTGCTCGCGGGTGATGCGGTGCTTGTCCGCGATCAGCTCCGCGGACTCGCCGAGCGCAATGGTCCACTCGGGAGCCATTCGCGGGTTCACCATGCGCCAGCCGAGCGTGGTGGAGAACATCTCGGTGTGTCCGGCGGGGAAGGCCCGGTCGCTCTTCGGCAGGACATACGGGGCGCGGGTCATCGACTCGACGCCGCCCGCGAGCGCGATCGACGCGTCGCCCAGTGCGATGGCGCGCGCGGCCTGGATCACGGCCTCGAGACCCGAGGCGCACAGCCGGTTGACCGTCACTCCGGGCACCGACGTCGGCAGGCCGGCGAGCAGCCCGGCCATCCGGGCCACGTTGCGGTTCTCCTCGCCGGCGCCGTTGGCGTTGCCGAAGTACACGTCGTCGATACGGGAGGGGTCCAACTCTGGGGAGCGGCCGATCAGTTCCCGTACCGCGTGCGCGGCCAGATCGTCGGGCCGTACGCTCGCGAGCGCCCCGTTGTAGCGGCCGATCGGCGTCCGGACGGCGTCCACGATGTACACATCGCGCGTGTTCATGCCTTGCTCCCCACAGTGTCAGCGATGGCCAGCGGGGCACCGGTCGCGGCAACCACCTCGTCCACGGAGACCCCCGGCGCAGTCTCCACCAGGAGCAGCCCGTCCGGCACTACGTCGAGTACGCCGAGATCGGTGATGATCCGGTCGACGCAGCCGCGGCCGGTCAGCGGGAGCGAGCACTCGTCCACGATCTTCGGGGTGCCGTCCTTGGCGGTGTGCGTCATCACGACGATCACGCGGCGGGCGCCGTGCACCAGGTCCATCGCCCCGCCGATCCCCGTGATCAGCTTGCCGGGCACCGCCCAGTTGGCGAGGTCCCCGCGGGCCGAGACCTGCATGGCCCCGAGGACCGCGGCGTCGATGTGTCCGCCGCGGATCATGCCGAAGGACAGCGCGGAGTCGAAGAACGAGGCGCCCGGCAGGACGGTGACCGTCTCTTT
Source organism: Streptomyces sp. N35 (assembly GCF_016464295.1). NCBI lineage: Bacteria > Bacillati > Actinomycetota > Actinomycetes > Kitasatosporales > Streptomycetaceae > Streptomyces > Streptomyces sp. N35. The sequence continues at coordinate 100,245 of NZ_JAEIMH010000021.1, forward strand.
GCCGGCGTTGATGAGGTCCGGATCGACCTCGTCTTCGAGCGGATACGGACCGGTCCCGAGGATCCCGTTCTCGGACTCCAGGATCACCTCGACGCCCGGCGGCAGATGATTCGGGATCAGTGTCGGCAGCCCGATCCCGAGGTTCACATAGCTGCCGTCCTCGAGTTCGTGTGCGGCACGCGCCGCGATCTGTTCCCGTGACCAGCTCATCGAGTCTCCTCGGCCTGCGCGGGCACGGTGACCGTGCGCTGCTCGATGCCCTTGTCGGCGGCCTGCTCCGGGGTCAGGGCGAGCACGCGCTGCACGAAGATCCCGGGCAGATGCACATGATCGGGATCGATCCCGCCGGGCTCGACCAGCTCCTCGACCTCGGCGATGGTGATCCGGCCGGCCATCGCGGCCAGGGGGTTGAAGTTGCGGCTCGACTTGTTGAAGACGAGATTCCCGTGCCGGTCGCCCCGGGCCGCGCGCACCAGCGCGAAGTCGGTGCGGATGCCGCGCTCCAAGACGTACTCGACGCCGTCGAACTCCCGTACCTCCTTGGGCGGGGAGGCGAGTGCGACACCGCCCTCCCCGTCGTACCGCCACGGCAGTCCGCCGTCGGCGACCTGGGTGCCCACTCCGGCCGGGGTGTAGAACGCGGGGATGCCGGCACCGCCCGCCCGCAGCCGCTCGGCCAGCGTGCCCTGCGGGATCAGCTCGAGCTCCAGCTCGCCGCCGAGGTACTGGCGGGCGAACTCCTTGTTCCCGCCGATGTAGGACCCCGTGGCCCGCGCGGTCCGGCCCGCGGGCAGCAGTACCCCGAGCCCTGAGTCCATCGCGCCGCCGGTGTTGGAGACGACTCCGAGTTCGCCGACCCCGCGCTCGTAGAGCGCCTGGATCAACACGTTCGGCACGCCGCTCAGCCCGAACCCGCCGACGGCGAATGTGGCTCCGTCGGTCGCGTCGGCCACTGCCTCCTGGGCGGTGGCGACCACCTTGTCCATGACGAGAACCCTCCTGCCGGCCGCCTGTCCCAGCGGCGGTCCCGACCGAATTACTCAGTGCACTGACTAATATCTTCTGGGCGGTCATGCTGGCACTCGAGGTGGATGGCGTCAAGAAGTCCAGGAACCGTCAGGTCAATTGAAGGGGGCGACTCCGCCCCTGAGTGTGCTGTGCGTGAGTATTGTTCAGTGCACCAACGAACAACCGTCGGGAGTTGACTGATGGCGGCCGTGGATCTGACCACCCACCCGGGGCATCTGGCCCGCCGGCTCCAGCAGGCTCACTATCTGCTGTGGACCACGATGGTCTCGGAGGAGACCACCTCCCCTCAGTACGGAGTCCTCAACGCGCTGATGGCCGAACCGGGCCTCGATCAGCGCACGGTGGGGGAGCGGGTGGGCCTGGACCGCTCCACCGTCGCCGAAGTGGTCAGCCGGCTCGGCCGGCGGGGTCTGATCGAGAAGGTGCGCGACGCGCAGGACGGGCGCCGCTATCTGCTCCGGCTCACCGGCGAGGGTGCCACCCTGCACCGCAAGCTCACGGTCCGCACCGCCCGGATGAACCACGTCTTCCTCTCACCGCTGTCGGACGCGGAACAGACCGTGTTCCTCGACATGCTGCAGCGCGTCTCGGACGCGGCGGAGGAACTGCGCAGCCCGGAACGGGCGGCCGTGCGGGCCTGACGCGGGCGGCTTTGCGGACGTGACGCGGAGGCGGCCGTGCGGGCCTGACGCAGGTGCGGCCTTGTGTGTCCGACGCCGCCCGGTTCGGCCCGCGGGAATTACTTGGCTAGCCACATGGTTCCTGTTACGTTGAATATGTGGCCAGCCACGTATGTGGCGGCAGAGAGGCTGTGAGTCATCGTGAAGGCAATTGTTTTCGACCGGTTCGGCGGCCCGGAAGTCCTGCACCAAACGGACGTCGAGGTGCCGAGCCCCGGCCCCGGGCAGGTCCGGGTCCGCGTGAAAGCTGCCGGGGTCAACGCCCTGGACGGCAAGAAGCGCTCGGGAATGCTGGAGGCGCTCTACCCGACGACCTTCCCGGCCGTTCCGGGTGGCGAGCTGGCCGGCGTGGTGGACGCGCTGGGTGAGGGCGTGACCGACGTGCGGGTCGGCGACGAAGTGCTCGGCTGGTCTGACACCGGCGCCTACGCCGAATACGCCCTTGCCACCCTCGTGGCCCCCAAGCCCGCCGGCCTGGCGTGGCAGGATGCGGCCGCGCTGCCGGTGGCCAGTGAGACGGCCGGGCGGGTCCTGGATCTGCTCGGTCTCGCCGCGGGAGAAACCGTGCTGATGCACGGCGCCTCCGGTGCGGTCGGCACCCTGGCGGTTCAGCTCGCCACGGCGCGCGGGGCACGCGTGATCGCCACCGCGAGCCCCTCCAACCAGGACTACCTCATCTCGCTCGGCGCCACCGCGACCGTGTACGGCGAGGGCCTGGTCGAGCGGGTGCGGGCGCTGGCCCCCGAGGGCGTGGACGCGGTGTTCGACCTGGCCGGCAAGGGTGCCCTCGAGGACTCACTCACTTTGCGGGGCGGCACCGAACGCATCGTCACCATCGCCGACTTCCGCGCGCCCCAGCTCGGCATCACCTTCTCCCAAGGCCCTCCGCAGGCCTCGCGCGCAAGCCTGGCCGCCGTGGCCCAGGACGCCGCTGCCGGCAGGCTCTCCACCGCCGTCACCGCCTACCCGCTCGACCAGGCGGCCAAGGCCCAGCAGGTCAGCGACGCCGGCCACGTGCGCGGCAAGCTCGTCCTGACCGTCGGCTGAGCACACCCGCCCCCTTTTCTCATTTGTGCTGAGCGCGCCCGCCCCCTTTCCCATGTGGGCTGAGCGCACCTGCCCCCTTTCTCCGTTGTGCGGTGGCCGGCCGGTCGCCGCCGTATCGAAGGATCACGCATGCTGAATTCCCTGTGGACGCCCACCGCCCTCGGCGGAATGTCCCTGCCCCACCGTCTCGTCATGGCCCCCATGACCCGTGACCGCTCCACGCCGGAAGGCGTGCCGACGGAGCTGAACGCCGAGTACTACGCTCAGCGGGCCTCGCACGCGCTGATCATCACCGAGGGGACCCAGCCCTCGGCCGACGGCCAGGGCTACCTCCTGACGCCCGGCCTCCACGACGAGGCGCAGATCGCCGGGTGGCGCAAGGTCACCGACGTCGTGCACGCGGCCGGCGGCCGGGTCGTCATCCAGCTGATGCACGTCGGACGGATCTCCCACCCGGACAACACCCCGCACGGCCGTCAGCCGGTCGCACCCTCCGCCATCCGCCCGGCGGGCCGGATGTTCACCGCGACCGGTCCCCAGGAGATGCCCGAACCCCGTGCCCTGTCGACACAGGAAGTCGCGGAGACAGTCCGGGACTTCCGGCGCGCCGCGGCGGCCGCCATCGAGGCGGGCGCGGACGGGGTGGAGATCCACGGCGCCAACGGCTACCTGGTGCACCAGTTCCTGTCCGACCACACCAACCGGCGCACCGACGGCTACGGCGGTTCGATCGAGGGCCGTATCCGCTTCGCCGTCGAGGTCGCCGCCGCAGTGGCCGACGAGATCGGCCCGGAGCGCACCGGTTTCCGCATCTCTCCCGGCAACACGTACAACGACATGGAGGAGTCCGACACCGCCGAGCTGTATGCCGCGCTCCTGGAGGCACTGCGCCCGCTGGACCTGGCCTACCTCCACGTGTTGCACCTGGGGGACGAGGCGCACCTCGACACCGTGCGCGCACAGTGGCCGGGCACACTGGTCCTGAACCGTGCCGGGGCCGATGTACCCACCCGCGCCAAGGACATCGACAATGGCACGGCCGACCTGGTCGCCGTCGGCGCCCTCGCGCTCGCCAACCCGGACCTGGTCCAACGGCTCCGCGCCGGCGCGCCGCTGAACACTCCGGACCCGGCTACCTTCTACGGCGGCGGGGTGGCCGGCTACACCGACTACCCCGCGTACACCGGCTGACGAACTGAAGGACCGCCCCGATGCCCGACCTGCCCGACATCCCCTCGACGGCCCGCGGCGGTCCGATGAGCTACGCGATCTTCCAGCTCGCCCGTGCCCACCGCGCCCGAGCCGCCGTCCTGCTGAGGGAGATGGACCTGCATCCCGGACAGGAACTGCTGTTGATGCAGTTGCTGGACCGGGACGGCCGGAGTCAGTCCGAGCTGCTGGAATGTGTCGGCCTCGACCACTCCACCGTCTCCAAGTCCCTGCGCCGGATGCAGGACGCGGGACTGCTTGTCCGTGAGCCGGCCCCACACGACCGGCGGGTGATGGTCGTGCACCTCACCGACAAGGGGCGCGCCCTGCGCGCACCGATCGCGGCCCTGTGGCAGACCCTGGAGGAGTCCTCCGCGCGGGATCTGTCGGCGCGGCAGGCGGAGGACTTCGTGCGTACGGCCCACGTCATCACCGAGGCGATCGCCGGCGGGGCGCCGCAGTCCGACTGACTCCGGACGCGGCCTCAGGCCACCGGAATCCGCGCGAACCGTCCGGCGATGTGCAGCTCCGCCTCGATCCGCCGCGCCGTCTCCCGCAGCAGCGGCAGTACGTCGGTGCGGCACTGGGTGACCGTGCGCCGCGAGCTGTGCATCGCCACGTTCACCGCGGCCACCGTGCGGCCCGCTCCGTCGCGTACCGGTACCGCGATGGAGCGGAGCCCCTCCTCCAACTCCTCGTCCACCAGGGCGTAACCACGGCGCGCGGTCCGGTCGAGTACGTCGCCCAGCCGTGTGCGGTCCGTGACCGTGCGCGGGGTGAGCGCCTCGGGTGTGATCCGCTCCAGGCGTGCGGTGCGCTCGCCTTGGGGGAGATCCGCCAGGAGCACCCGCCCCATCGAGGTCGCATACGCGGGGAAACGCGTCCCCACCGTGATGTTGACGCTCATGATGCGGCTGGTCGCGATGCGCGCCACGTACTGGATGTCCTCGCCCGCGAACACCGCGAGCGAGGCCGAATCGTGCACCTGCTTGGCGAGCGCGGCCAGATGGGTCTTGGCGATCTCGGGCAGCGAGGTGCGCGACAGGAGCGGGAAGCCGAGCCCGAGGACCCGCGGCGTCAGGCGGAACGTGCGCTCGTACGACGTCACGTAGCCCAGGTGCTCCAGGGTGATCAGTGCCCTTCGCGCGGTGGCCCGCGCAAGACCGGTGGCCTCGGCGACCGCGCTGAGCGTCGGCTCGGGCCGCGTCGCGCCGAAGGCGGTCAGGACGGTCAGTCCGCGCGCGAGCGACTCGATGAACTCCCGGCCCAGCTCCTGCTTGGACGCACCCGTCCAGGCCGCGAGCGCGGCGGGTCGCGGCGGTCCGTCCGGGGGGACCGCGGCGCGGAGTTCGCCCTCCATCGCGGCCACGGCCTTCCGCAGGCGCGGCAGCATCTCCTTGCGCAGGGATCGCGCGCTGTGCCGGCTGGTGTGGCTCACCACGCTCACCACACAGGCCGGGACCCCTGCAGCGTCCCGCACGGGCATGGCGAGCGCGACGAGGCCGGGCTCGATCAGCTGATCGTCCAGCGCGTACCCGTTCCTCCGTGCGCTCTGCGTGGCGCGTACGAACTCCTCATCGCCCACCGGCACTTCACGTGACGGGAGCGCGGTGAAGCCGCCGTCGCCCGGATCGGACGCCCGGCGAGCCCGCCACCGCGCCCAGTCCGCCTCGGACCAGTCAGCGGCGAACAGCGGTCCCGGCGCGGTGCGTTCCGCGGGCACCAGATCGCCGATACGGAAGCTCAGCGACATAGCCCGCCGCCGCGTCGCCTGGTGGATGAAACGGATCCCGTCCTCGTCGCGCACCGCGAGCGACACCGACTCGTCGAGCTCGTCGGCCAGCCGGTCGGCGAACGTCCCGAGCAGGTCGGGCAGTTGCAGCGCCCCCAGATACGCGTTGCCCAGTTCCATCAGGCGCGGGGCGAGCGTGACGGTGCGCCCGTCGAGCCGTACGTACGCCATACGCGCGAGCGTTGCCGCGATCCGGTCCACCGTCGACCGCGCCAGACCCGTCGCACGCTCCAGGTCGCTCAGGGTGAGCGGACCATGGGCGTCGGTCAGCGCCCGCAGTACGGCGATCCCGCGGATCAGGGGTGTGACGGCCTCCGCGGGCGGGGCTGTGGTGAGGGGTGGCACGGACTCTCCTGGCCTGTCTCGCGTAACTCGTCTGTCGCATCTGTCTCGCGTGCTGCGCAAGGTCGCCACGGCCGTTGACATGCCACGACAAGGCGCGCAGACTCAGGCCGACGCTTGAGTGAAAGAACCTTCACTATACGAACAATGGGGGCGGGGGTCCACCGCTCGGCATCAAGCGGGACCGCTCTCGAAGACGAGGAGACGCTGTGCACACCACCGTCGGCATCATCGGCGGCGGCCCCTCCGGCCTGCTGCTCGCCCGTCTGCTGCACCAGGCGGGCATCGCCAGTGTCGTCCTGGAGAGCCGGGACCGCGCCTATGTCGAGCAGCGCCAACGGGCCGGGATCCTCGAACAGTCGACGGTCGATGCGCTGCGCGCCTGCGGTGCGGGCAAGCGCCTGGACGCCGAGGGGCTGGTGCACGACGGCATCGAGCTCCGCTTCGCCGGCCGCGGTCACCGCGTGGACTTCCCGGGGCTGACCGGCGGACGGCGCGTCACGGTGTACGCGCAGACCGAGGTGGTCAAGGACCTCATAGCCCTCCAGCTCGCGGAAGGCGGTCCGCTGCACTTCGAGGCCGAGGTGCACGCCGTGGAAGGCATCGACGGCGACCGTCCCGTCATCCGCTACACCCACGAGGGCCGCGAACAGACCCTCACCTGTGACTACGTGGTGGGCTGCGACGGCTTCCACGGAGTGTCACGGCACGCGGTCCCGGACGGGGCGGCCACCACGTACGAACGCGTCTATCCGTACTCCTGGCTGGGTATCCTGGCCGACGCGGCGCCCGACTACGACGAGTTGATTTACGCGCACTCGGACCGGGGCTTCGCTCTGGCGAGCATGCGCTCGCCGCAGGTCAGCAGGCTGTATCTCCAGGTGCCCAACGGAACGGACCCCGCGAGCTGGTCCGACGAGCGCATCTGGGACGAGCTCGACCACCGCTTCGGACGCGGCACCCCGCTGGTCCGCGGGCCCGTCACACAGAAGTCGGTGCTGCCGATGCGCAGTTCGGTCACCGAGCCGATGCGCTTCGGCCGGCTGTTCCTGGCCGGCGGCGCCGCGCACATCGTGCCGCCGACCGGCGCCAAAGGCCTCAACCTCGCCGCGGCAGACGGGGGGGTCCTCGCCTGGG
>NZ_JAEIMH010000210.1:0-768 GCF_016464295.1 Streptomyces sp. N35
CGTGCCGGCCACCTGGCGGGCCTACCGGCTCACCAAGCGCCTGGCCGCCGCCGACCGAGAGGCCTCCAACCGCTGGGCTCACGGGCAAGCCCGCCGCACCTACGAGGCCCAGCTGGCCCGCTTCAAGCCCCTGCGCCAGGAAGCCCAGCTCCTCGACGGATTCCGGGGCAAGGCCGAATCCCGGTGGGAAGGCCCCGACCTCCAGAACCGGATGCGCAAGCTCCTGGCCGCCACCGCCGACTACACCGGCACCCCCCTCAACATCGAGGACGTGTCCACCCAGCAGGCATTCGCCACCGCAGTACGAGCAGTCCATGTGGCGCTGAACGAACATGCCCCGACCGAACCCAGCAGCGTGGGCACCGGACCGTACTCCGAGACACCCGAGCGGTTCGGTGACGCCGTCGACAAGGCCATGAAGCTCATCGAGGACCAGGCCGTCAACGCCGCCCTCGAAGAGCGCACCGCCCGCCGCAACGACTCCGCCGACACCCACACCCAGAGCTGACCCCGGGGCAGTTGCACCACCCCTAGACCGGGGTACGGCGCCAAAGCCACCTCAGCCCTGCCCTCTGCCCGGCAGGCCCGAGGAGCCATGGACAGACCAGGCCCCAGGGGCCCGGGCACCTCTCCAGCGCCGTACCCCCTCGGGGGCGCCCACACCACGGGCGCCCCCGCACTACCCCACCCCGTCAAGGCCCTGCCCGCAGCCATCCCCCCCAGCCGTCCGCCTACCCGGCCCCCGCCCCGCCCCGCGCCCCGGCCACC
>NZ_JAEIMH010000211.1:0-733 GCF_016464295.1 Streptomyces sp. N35
TCAGGCCTGGCGGATCGCCGAGATGTCGAAGGTCAGCTTGATCTTGTCGGAGACCAGGACGCCGCCCGTCTCCAGGGCCGCGTTCCAGGTCAGGCCCCACTCGGAGCGCAGCAGGTCGGCCTTGCCCTCGAAGCCGACGCGCTCGTTGTCGAAGGGGTCCTTGGCCGCGCCGTTGAACTCCAGGTCGATGGTGATCGGCTTGGTGACGTCCTTGATGGTGAGGTCGCCGGTGATCCGGTAGTCCTCGCCGCCGAGCGCCTCGGCCGAGGTGGAGCGGAAGGTCATCGCCGGGTACTTCTCCACGTCGAAGAAGTCCGCGCTCTTGAGGTGGCCGTCACGGTCGCCCTGTCCGGTCTCGATGCTCTCCATCTTGACGTCGATGGAGGCGGTGGACTGCGACGGGTCGTTGCCGTCGAGGTGCAGCGTGCCCTCGAAGTCGAGGAAGGAGCCCTTGACGTTCGTGACCATCGCGTGGCGGGCCGTGAACCCGAGCGACGTGTGCGCCGGGTCGATCGTGTAGTCACCGGTCAGACCGGCCAGCTCCGGGTTGACCGGGGCGGGGGCGGACGTGGTGTCGGTGCTGTCGTTCTTGCGGCCGAAGATGCCCATGGCGTGCTCCTTGAGGAAGGTCGGTTCCCTTGATGTCTTCGACAGTAGACCCATTTGGTTTAACTTTCAACAGCTGTGCGATCCGGGCCCGTGTCGCGACCCGCATGGCGTAACGTGCCTGCGG